>NZ_CAWMYC010000038.1:0-14245 GCF_963872035.1 Scytonema sp. HK-05 | reverse complement strand
GTGATTTGAGGAAGCCCACACTATACCGCTTACGGTTAGTGTGGGAGGATGTCACTACGATTGGGAGCTTGTTTGCGTCGTAATTCTTTTTCTGTGAAAGTTTTGTTTCGAGATAAGCTCTAAGTAGCGCTAAGTACAAGATTGCACAAGTTCGTAGCGTTATAGTTCGTAGTTGCGCTAAGCGCGAAGACAGCGCAACTACAAGCCCTTATTGCGATACGAATTTATGAAATGCAGTACTAAGACACGATGGATAGGAACGGCTATGAAAAATCAAACCTGTGTTGGATGCTCAGGTGTCCGAGTTTATATATCAAGGTTCCTGGTATTTAGCGCCTACGTTGCAATTACCGTCGCGGCTTTCTCGCTGTCCGGCTGTATGCGCGAGAAAACGAAAAAGATTGTCGGATTTTCGCAGACGGAGAACATCGGCCCGTGGCGCGTCGCCGAAACGAATAGCATCAAGGACGAAGCCGCCAAGCGTAAGGAAATTTACGATTTCCTGATGACGGACGCCCAGGGGCAGACGTCGAAGCAGTTCGCCGACATCGAGGATCTGATCGCACGGCAAGTTGACGCCATATTCCTCGCGCCACGCGAGTATGAGGGCCTCACGCCCGCTCTCGAAGCGGCGAGAGCGGCAAAAATACCGGTGTTTCTCATTGATCGTGAAGCTGCGGGAAAACCGGGCGAGCACTTCGTCAGCTTTCTCGGGTCGGATTTCATCGCGCAAGGCCGCCGCGTTGGCGAATGGCTGGCGCAGGCGACCAACGGCAAGGCGTCAATCGTGGAGCTCACCGGAACGGCAGGCTCGTCGGTCGCAATCGATCGCGCTAAGGGGTTTCGCGACGCCATCGGCAGTTATCCCAACATGAAGATCATCGCCACGCAGACGGCGGATTTTTCGCGGGCTGCAGCTCAGCGCGTAATGGAAAACATCATCCAGGCCAAGGGCTCCGACATCACCGCAGTGTATGCTCACAACGACGAAATGGCATTGGGTGCCATTCAGGCTCTCAAGTCCTATGGCATGAAGCCCGGCAAGGATGTAATGGTCGGTTCAATCGATGGTCAGAAAGCCGCGCTCGAGGCGATTATTCGCGGTGAGCTGGGCGTGAGTGTCGAGTCAAACCCGCGTTTTGGGCCACTTGTTTTCGCCACAATGGAGAAGTATTTTGCTGGCGAGAAAATTCCTCCTAAAATCATTCTCAAGGACAGACTCTTCGACGTGACCAACGCCAAGGATTTCGTGCATGAAGCATACTAGTAGTTACTGTCCTAAAATAAAGAAAAGAAGGACGGGGTTTCTACCCAGAATTTTCGATGAACCAGGCGACTCGAAGTGTCCTGCGCATGACGGACATAAAGAAAAGTTTTTCCGGCGTGCCAGCGCTCTGGGGCGTCGATTTTGAACTGAAGGCAGGCGAGATCCATGCGCTGGTCGGTGAAAACGGCGCTGGCAAATCGACGCTCATCAAAATCATGACGGGAGCGTATCGACGGGACTCGGGCGTCATAGAGTACGACCAAAGCAGCGTTGCATTTCAGAATCCGACCGAAGCGCAGGCGGTAGGCATCGTAGCCGTCTACCAGGAGATCCAGCTGGTGGATTTCCGAACCGTTGCCGAGAATATTTTTCTTGGCAGAGAGCCGCATCGCCTCGGCATCATCGATAGACGGCGCATGAACATCGGGGCAGCTGAGATCCTGGAGCGCTTGGGGTTGCATATCGACCCGCGCTCGGTGGTTGGTTCGCTCAATATTGCCCATCGCCAGATGGTGGCGATCGCGCGGGCTATATCCTTTGATGCACGGGTGCTCATCCTCGATGAACCCACAAGCTCGCTTACGGAAACCGAGGTATCTGTTCTTTTTGACGTTATGCGTAGACTCAAGTCGGAAGGAACGTCGATTGTTTACGTCAGCCACCGTTTTGAAGAACTCTACGCCGTGTGCGATCGCGTGACGGTCCTGCGTGATGGGCGTAACATCGTGACGCAGTCGCTGACCACGCTCAATCGCCTAGATCTCGTTTGTCATATGCTGGGGCGCAAGCCCTCGGAGGTGAGCAAAGGAGTCACGGCGTTCGCGGGACGACCGCAAAACGCGGCAGGTCAGCCAGTGCTCCTGCAGGCGGAAGCTCTCAAATATCAGAACCGGCTCAACGGCGTCTCAATTGAAGTGCGGCATGGCGAAATTGTTGGGCTTGCGGGTTTGCTCGGCTCTGGTCGCAGCGAAACGGCGCGCGCTCTGTTTGGGGCTGAACCACTTGACAATGGAACCGTAAAACTCGAAGGTAGCCTTCTCTCCCTGAGTGATCCCCATGACGCCATCGACGCGGGGATGGCTTTCCTCTCAGAAGACCGCAAGGCGGACGGGATCATCCCTGAGCTTTCGGTGCGCGAAAACCTCACGCTCGCCGCCCTACCAGCCCTGACGCAATGGGGCATCGTTTCCAGGAAACGACAGGGCGAGCTCGTCGCCCGTTTCATGCAGCGTCTTGGCATCAAGGCGGCGAGCGCCGAGCAGAAGATCCACGAACTCTCGGGCGGCAATCAGCAGAAGGTCCTTCTCGCGCGATGGCTGTGCAAGAATACGAAACTTCTTCTCCTCGACGAGCCGACTCGCGGTATCGACGTTGGTGCAAAAAGCGAGATCCAAAGGCTCATTGCCGAACTGGCGGAGCAAGGGCTTGGGGTTCTCATGATTTCATCAGAAGTGGAAGAGCTCGTTGAAGGCTCACAGCGTGTCGTCGTCCTGCGTGACGGGCGGTCAGTCGCCCAACTCAGCGGCGAGCAGAAGAACATAAAGGCAATTTTGCATGCCATGGCGGAAGGCGCAGATCCTAGGGGAGCCGTCGGTGGACAGTATGAAACACAGCAAGACGCAAATGAATAGCAAGAAGCGTGGTTTGGGTTGGGGAACCCTGTGGAACCCAAACTTCGGCGCACCTGCGGCGCTCCTCATTCTCTATGTTGCGAACGCCGTCTTTACTCCGCGTTTCGCTACAGTGAGCAACACCCTAAATATGTTGCTCCAGGTGTCTACGACGATGATCGTTGCCGTCGGGATGACGTTCGCTATTGCTTCACGTGGCATCGACCTCACGGTCGGCTCCACCATGGCATTGGTTTCAGTCATTGTGGCATTGCTTATCAATCACGGGATGGCGATCGCCATCTCGGTCGCCTTGGGGAGCGCCCTGTTGATTGGCCTTGTCAACGGCTTTCTCATCTCACGTCTGAAACTTGAGCCCCTGATCACCACCTTGGCGGCTCTGATCATGTGGCGTGGCGTCGCTCAGGTCGTCGGGGACGGTCAGCTCGTTCCCTTTGCCCATTCCACGTTTGAAGCGCTCGGAAAGGGCTATCTCGGGTCCATCCCGATTCAGGTTGTGATTGCGCTCGTCGTCATTGTGGGAGCTTTCTTCTGTATCCGCTCTACGCTTTTCGGGCGTCATATCGTTGCAGTTGGCGGCAACGAGGAGGCCGCACGGCTTGCGGGCATCCGTGCGGAGCGTGTGAAATACATCGTCTATATAATTACCGCCCTGCTTGCTGGGCTTGCCGGGCTCATCGAGACGGCGAGGCTCAGCATGGCCGATCCCAGCAAGGTCGGTGTCAACGCGGAATTCGATGCCATCGCGGCTGTTGTTGTTGGCGGCACACCCTTCTCCGGTGGCCGCGCGAATGTGCTCGGAACTGTTGTCGGAGCCCTCATCATGCAGGTGATCTCCACCAGCTTCAATATGCTCCTCATTCCGTTCACCTGGTCATTGGTTTTAAAATCGGTAATTATTCTTTTCGCTGTTTTTTTACAGCGTCCTAAGGAGGTCTAACGCGTCATGGCTGCCACAAGGTCTCTTGCGCTTGCGGGTATGCAGCTCTCGAGGCGTCTCGCGAGACTCCTCACCTCGCAGGGCGCGCTGCTTTTGCTGTTTAGTTTGGCTCTGTTCGCATCGTTTCGTTATCAAACCTTCCTGACGCCTCTTAACCTCATGAACATCATGCGACAGAACAGCATGCTCGCGATCGTGGCTCTGGGCATGACCGTCGTGATCCTGAGCGGGGGAATTGATCTCTCGGTGGGTGCCCTCGTTGCTCTAGGCGGCGTCGTCGCAGCAATGCTCGCTCCTCAGGGAAGCCTCATGGCAATCGTCGGCGGCATTGCAAGCACCACCTTGTTCGGTGTGGTAAACGGTCTTCTCGTGTCCCGCGCGAGGCTCCAGCCGTTCGTTGTTACGTTATTCACCGCGAGCGCTGCACGCGGGCTTGCCCTGAGCATCACCGAGGAGAAGTCAATTGCCGTATCATCAGCAGCCTCAGGACTTGTTTGGCTGGGCAGGGGGTTTATTGGTCCTGTCCCTGTCCCCGTGCTTATGGTTGCGCTCCTGTATTTCGCAGCCTGGTTCATGCTGCATAGGAGCCGATTAGGGTTGCACATATTCGCTGTCGGCGACAACGAGGAGGCCTCCCGGCTCATGGGCGTAAGCCCAGACCGGGTGAAGCTCGCAGTCTACACGATAAGCGGTCTGCTTTCAGGGCTTGCTGGTGTCGTTCTCGCGGGTCGTCTAGGGGCGGGTCAGCCAGTGGCCGCCTTTGGCTGGGAGACGGATGCGATCGCCGCTGCCGTCATGGGAGGAACGTTTCTCGGAGGGGGGCAGGGGAGCGTGTTTCCGACGCTTGTCGGTGTCCTTCTGCTGGGAATGATGTACAACCTTCTGAATCTCGAGGGGACCATTACCCCGTGGTGGCAGCTCGTGCTCCGGGGCGGCTTCTTGCTTCTGGTAGTGATTTTCCAGCAGCGCATCGCGCGGAGGATCCAATATTAGGGAAGCTGACATGGAGGGTTATGTTGCAAAAACTTGTGGAGGACATGAAAAGTCCATTGGTCGGTCAAGTTTTATGCAGCAACTTTAAATAATGTGGTAAGACATTTTACCACAACTAGAATTGATGCGTCAAAATGGTGTTTTTACCTGTAAATGAAGGGTTTCTCCTAACTGTGGATGCTCAAAAGAAAGTTCCCTTGCATGCAGATGTAACCGACTTGCAATTGCATGACATCCATAAAGGCGATCGCCCAAAATAGGTATACCAAGTCCTCTTGCATCAGCAGCATGAACTCTCAATTGATGGGTGCGTCCTGTTCGCGGCATAAACTCTACACGAGTGTTGTTTCCTTCTGTTGCTATCACCTGGAAGTGAGTTACGCTGGGTTTCCCATATTGCAAATTGACTTGCTGATAAGGGCGATTCTGAGGATCTCCCCACAGTGGCAGTTCAATCACACCTTTGTCAGTGGTTAGAGAACCGGAAAGTACCGCTTCATACACTTTGTGAACCTGCCGTTTTTGAAACTGCTCACTGAGTTGACGATAGGTATGCCTGTCACGAGCCAACAGAAGAATACCAGATGTTTCCTGATCCAAACGATGCACCGCAATAATCTCCATCCCATCTGGTGACAGTTGACGCAAACGACTGAGGACACTATCTTGGGTGTCGCGATAACGACCAGGTACTGAAAGTAGCCCTGCGGGTTTGTTGACAGCAATCAACCATTCGTCTTCATAAAGAATAGGTATTACCTCTCCCCAAACCCCTTTAGCAACAAAAGCTGCTCCTTGTCCCCCTCCTTGTAGGAGGGGGTTAGGGGGAGGTGAGGAGAGGCTTAAAACTCCCCCTTCCCTACGAGGGAAGGGGGTAGGGGGGTTAGGTCTCAATCCTGACAGCAGAAACCCCATTAATGGCTGACAGCGTTCTGCACAAGCTCCATAGAATTCTCCCTGGACTTTGTCCTGATTGCAGGACGACTTTCCCCACCAAAACTCTGCCATTGCCAATGGTTTTAGACTATGTGTTGCCGCATAATGCAGCAGCTTTGGCGCACAACAGTCTCCTGTTCCTGTGGGCATACCTTCTGGTATCAACTGCTGCAACGATAAAGATTGTCCTAAAAAATTCATCAGGGTGTAAGTAGCGTGCATCTGTGCCTGGAGTTGGCGGGACAGTTCTTTACGTCTCTGTTTCAGTTCACCCATCCGGGCATCTGCTGCTGCAATGAGGTGCTGAAGCGGCTGCAAGACTTCATCCCGTTGGCGTTTAAGTTGCCGTCGCTGAATTCCATGCTGACGACTTTCTTCGTCGAGTTGTTCCAACGCAACTATGAGCGCTTCTCCAATTAGCTTTTCGTAGCATATCTGACGTTTTTCGTGTCGTTGGTTTTTGCAATCTCGATGGCGATCGCTCATTTGTTGCAGGCGTAACTCAAACTCACTCCTAAGCGTTTCGTATTGCTGCCTTTGTGGAAGTTGCTTGAGGGTAATCAGTTCCTGCTTGATAGCGTCCAATTGCGCCAAAGTGCGGATTTCCTCTAATGCCACTTCGTCTCGTCCTGGAATGGGCGGTACCCAGCCCTCAGCCACGCTGTCACCATTCAGTAGCCCGGAGAAAGCTTTGAGTACCCGTTGTTCGCCAGTAGGCAGTTCCACTAGTAATACTCCATACATTTTGCCTTCAGAGGAATAACGGTCATCCGTGGCAAGATGTTGCATTAAAGCATGGGCGATCGCCTCAGACATTGGGGTGCGGGGTAGTCTCAGGAGTTCACTAGTTTGAGGACAACGCCCTTCATACCAATAGCTAACAGATAAGTCGCTGACAGCAGAATTGCAGTTTATGAAATCTGAAAGCGAGTGCAGAACTACCATATAAAGCTTCTAATCTGGCTTATATCAAGTCCGGTTGATTACTTATAATTCCTGCTTTACCTCACCCCAACCCTCTCCTTAGCAAGGAGAGGGTGCCGGAGGCGGGTGAGGTTCTTCGTTTTTACAACTGTTTATCCGGACATGATATTACTTAAACTTATCAGCAACTTTTCTATAAGGCTATCCCGTTATAAAGGAAGGCATTATCCCAAACATAATCAATCACTGCTCTGGCATCCTCCAAAGGTAGAACATGGCAAAATCCCTGGTTATCATAGCTTAATAAAGGCATTTCCGGGACAATATCTGCTTCTTCAGCATTTGTGATCACTTTGCCACGAATATCTTGCAGATTGTTTAACGGACCCTGGATATCGAAGTTAATCGTAATACCCAGCTTCCTTTCCATCCAAGTTTCGATGCGAGAGTCTAACTGTTTAGGATTCAACGGAGTCGGACTGGTAAGGAGATGGTAATATACCAGAATAATTTCCTTACACTCTTCTTCCTCAGCCATGTCGATGAGCATTTGAAAGACGCTGGCATTGTTGGCTAAATTTTTGAAGAAAAGTGTGTCAGTAACATCTTTTTGGAACTTGATTTTTTTGTTTTTGTAATTGGTGTATTGCTTGAAGGCAAATCCACCCAGGGCAATCCCCAAAGATAGCGTTGCTACTAGAATGGGCATGACATCTCGGATCTGCTCCTGTTCTACATCTAGCAATTCCACTAAAGATGATGCATTAAACACTAACGAAATTGCAGCTATGAGCAATAACAGATTCGGTAATGCTTTTAAGACGAGGGGAATTGCAGCCCCAATTGCAGGAATTCCAAATAACAGTCGATCTTTCCAAGTCATACTGGTAATAACATTCGGAAAGAGTAAGTCAATATCTAGTTTTGGAATATTCTTGTAGAAGTAAACATACATTTTACCAGGGGTAAAGTTCAACTCCTCTATCTTGACTTTTCTGGCACGAAAGTAAGCCGCTTCTTTGAACTTAATGAGTAAAACAATTCGTTCCAAAATATTAATCGTCTTTTCTTCCTGCCAAAAGAAGAACTTTTTCAGCGAAATTTTCTGGTCAATATCGCCTTGGTAATAGCAACAGAAACGCTCAAAGTCATCGAAATCAACCTGAGTTTTCAAATCAATCAGAGATTTCTTTCCCAATGCTCGTTGTACAATTGATTCAGGCAAAAGAATGTAATTCGCTCTTTCTAAAATGTGTTGAAATGCATCAACTACTTTTGACTCCATCTCGTCGTATTGGTCGAAGGTTGGTTGAGTGAGTGGTTGAACATCTGCATTGGGATTGAAGGGTACGTAGTTGTCTTTGATAATTTCCAGCGTTTTGTGAAAGCGAAAGTGGTAATACGCGGATAAGATTTGGCAGAAATCTTGAAACTTTTGAGCATCAGCGGCACTTAGCTGACCATCTTCCAGGCAAAGTTTGATAATATCGGTGCGACGGTAGGGAATGAACGCTTCTCGATTTTCATAAACTGCCATGATCTGAAATTAGTCGGAGTCCAACTCATAAGTTTGCGATCGCCTCTGCCAGACAAAAATCGCGATGGTTAAACATCATCTACCGATTTGGAGCTCAATGACTAGTATCTTGAGTAGGAACTTTAGCAAAAATTGTTGATTCAATACGGTGATTATTGGCAACGTATTGCATGAAACTTTGACGTACTCCCCGGCATAAATGCGCGGGGATTCTCGAATGATGTTACGAGGCGGACTGAAGTCGCGCCTCTCCACCCTTCTTCCTGCTTCTTTGACTCTTAACTAGACCGTTTCCCGTCCCCGTCAGATCGTCTCCACAGGCATTTTCTTCCAGGCTGCGTCCCAGCCCAGAGACCCCTCTATTACGGATCACTTGTGCGGCTGCTACGTCTCGATGAGTCGTGTAACCGCATTCCGGACAAGAATGAACCCTGTCCTTCAATTCCTTTTTTCCAGTATGAGTATCACATTGTGGGCATACTTGGGAGGTGTAGTATGCGCTCACCTTCTCAAAATACACTCCACGCTTCCAGCATACCCATTTCAGGATTTCGATAAATTGCCCAAATCCCGCATCTAACGTATGTTTGCCTAGCATTCCTTTAGCCCATGTCCGGAAGTCGATGTCTTCAACAAACATCATTCCAGCTTTATCACAAAGCTTATGAGCTAACTTGAAATGCCAGTCTTTGCGAGTATCAGAAATACGTTGATGCAATCGGGCAATCCTGCGATTGAGTTTATGTCGATTGCTCGACCCCTTCTTTTTGTGCTTCAATTTGCGTTGCAGCAATTTCAGCTTGCGATGCAATGAACTCAAAAACCGAGGACGTTCAACTAACTCTCCATCACTAGTTGCAGCAAACTTATCTAGACCCAAATCCAGTCCAACTGGATGACCAGAGGCGACTGGATTTGGTACGTTAACGTCAGATTCCAACGTCAACATCACAAAGTATCCAGAAGCCTTCCGAACTATTCGAGCTTGTTTTACGACGAACCCGTTAGGTATTTCACGAGACTTGACATACTCTAACCATCCCAACTGTGGCAGCTTGATTTGGTTACCTCTTAAAAACTGAGATTTCCCTAATTGAGGGTAAACAAATGACCGCATTCTGTATCGATTTTTAAAGCGAGGAAATCCCATTCCCTTACGCTTCATATCGATGAATGCGGTCTCTAGTTTTCTCAATACTTGCTGCAACACTTGAGCGTTGACTGTTTTAAGTTCTGGATACTGTTCTTTTGCCAGTGTTAAAGACTTGGCTTGATTGTTGTAAGTCGGATAAGCCTTTGAGGCTGGAATAATATATTCGGATGTTAATGAACAAGCGTTAATCTGACACGAACGAGACTTTAGCCAGTCTTTTCGCTCACGAAGAGCAAAATTCCAGACTTTGCGACATACTTCTAAAGTATGTTCAATGACTTGAATTTGCTCCTTTGTAGGCTTTGCTTTGTACTCGTAAGTTAAAGTTAACACTTGTTCATCACCTCCTACAAAATCATATCACATTTTGTAGAAGTTAAGAGATCGACAGAAACAAAGGGATAAATCCCTTTGCGTCGAGCTTCATCCCCTGGTTAAAAACACAGGGGTTCTCGCTCTCCCATTATGCTTTGATAGGCGATTGGGCTTTAGCCCACTGCGCTCGGCGCAATCGCCTTTACCAAAGGTGTGCGGGGTAGTCGCAGGAGTTCGCCCGTTTGACGACAACGCCCTTAATAGTCATAGCTGGCAGAGGAATTGCTGATAGCACAATTGCAGTCTATAAAATCTGAAAGCGGATACAGAACCATCATAGAAGGTATGGTTGGAAATCTAGTTGTTCTCCATATCTGATGACATCACGATTGTTGTTTCAACCGTTACATAACACCTACCCAAAGCTACCCATAACTAGACTTTTCTATCCTAGATAACTTGTACTAGCCGAGTTGCTTTGGGTTTCGTTTACTTCCTTGCTTCATCCTGGCAACGTCGGCGTTAACCAGTCCACAGGCTCAAACGGTCTAACTGACCGCGTTCTAGTTCCTAAAAGGAACCGCTTCGCTTCAAATTGATTGCTGCGTTCAAGTCGCGGTCAATGACAAAGCCACAATGACCACATTCAAATACTCGTTCATTCAGTCCGAGTGTTTCTTTCTTGGTTCCACAGTTAGAGCAAGTCTTGCTAGATGGGAACCATCGGTCAACCACAACCAACTTTGAACCATACAACTGACATTTGTAGGTCAATTGACGACGAAACTCAAAGAAAGACATATCAGCTATTGCTTTAGCCAGTTTATGATTAGCTAACATTCCTGATACGTTCAAATTCTCAATGACTACTGTGCCGTGGTTCAAGGCTCGCGCAGTGTTGTGAGTTTGTGCAAGGTATCTTTTCGGATGCTAGCTATCTTCATATGAAGTCTAGCTATTTGCATCTGTGCTTTTTTCCAATTAGCCGAACCGATAATTTTATGGCGGTTCAACCATTGCATTTTGGATAGTTTTTCTTCATATTTTTTGTAGAATTTAGCTCCTAGAATTACTTCACCAGTTGAGATTGTAGCGAGTGCTTTGACTCCAAGATCAACGCCTACAACGTCTGTGTTATGTGATTCTTGGATTTCTACATCGAATCTGAAACTAATAAACCATCTATCCGCTTGGCGAGATATTGTACAAGACTTAGTTAATACCTGTGGTAGTCGTTCATAAGTTTTGAGTACACCAATTACAGGTACTTGGATTTTGTTATTGCCCAGAATTTTGATTGTGCCTTCAAGCGTGAAAGAGTCACGTCTACCTTTTTTCTTGAACTTAGGAACGCCAGCAGTTTTGTTAAAGCAACGTTTCCAAGCTTCTCGCAAAGCTATTAATGCTTGTTGTGGCGTGCTTTTAGAACACTCGTAATACCATTCATTTTCAGACTTCACCAATACTACTAACCATTTGTGTAAGTCAATAGCGCTAGGAAATTTGATTTTAGAATCGGGATTTGTCTTGTTGTGGTCAAGTATCTGCTTTGTCAGCCCAAGACCCCAATTCCAAGCATGGCGAGCTACACCGCAATGTTTTGTTAATGCTATGCGCTGCGCCTTATTCAGTTTCAATTCTGTTTTAAAACCTAGCAGCATTGACTCGACCTCTTCATATCTGCTATATATTAGTCTACTGATATAGAGAACAATAGTCAATGCCTTTTCAGAAAAAACATAAACTTGGTGCTTTACCGTATGGAGATGAACCTTTAGACACTAAACCGATAAGCTTTAAAGGTCGAAAAGGACAGCTAGAAAAACTTAAAGCCGTCCCCAATTGGCAAGAACAGCTTAGAGATTTTGTTGACCAACTTATATCAAACCTACCCAATCAGGAGTAGTAGTGGGTAGTTTTGTCCAGGAATTAAGTTACAGTTTCTAACCCCTCTATGATAAGTGCTAGAGTTCTTAATTATGGGAGCAAAATTTAGCAAACGAGCTATGCAGACCATTACCGACATTGGTACGCTAATTGTCCGTACGCCGGGAACTTGCGGTGGTCGTCCCCGCATCGCCGAAACTCGCATTACGGTTCAGTACATCGTGAATGAGATTAAAGCAGGTGTCACGCCTGAAGAAATTTTGGAAGATAAACCGCACTTGACGCTAGCAGGGATTTATAGCGCTTTGGCGTACTATTATGCCAACAAAGAATCGCTTGACGCCGAATTTGCAGCCTACAACGAGGAATGTCGTCGCCTCGAAGCTGAGTATAAAGCAGGAAATCTGTCGTGAGCCGAATTCGTTTGTACTTGGATGAAGACACGATTAAAGGGGCGCTGATACAAGCTCTGCGAAATGCAGATTTGGATATCATTACAGTCGCGGATGCTGATAGATTAGGATATCCCGATGAAGAACAACTAATTTGGGCAGTTGAGCAAGGGCGAGTCATTTATAGCTTCAACATTAGGGATTTTTGCAGATTGCACGGTGAGTTTGTGGTTCAACAAAGATGTCATGCTGGCATCGTTCTCGCACCGCAACAACAATACTCGGTTGGACAGCAGTTACGCGGTTTGCTCAAATTAGCTGCTGATAAGTCAGCCAAGGAGATGGCGAACCAACTGGTGTTTCTGAACGCTTATATTGAGAAAACTATTACATGAATGAAAGAAAGTAGATTTAAAGAATATGTCTAATGCAGTTAAATTGAACCCTCTCCGGTCTAAAGACACGGAGAATCACGCCACATCCACGTCTAGCTTGTCGCCCTTCTTGGCTATCTGGCTAGAGATTAGTAGCTCGTTGGAGACCCGCTCCGAGGGTGAATCAGGCAGCCTGCTTTCAGACGCGCTTACGGGAATTGCGGGTTAAATAACGTTGATGTGCCTCCAACAAGACTGGTTCCAGCCTCAGATACTGCTCTCTCGCATCTTGCAACACCAACTGATTCTGATTAACTGACCTACTCAAAAAGGCGCTGAACAAATCGCGTTGATGTTCTGGAATACCCGTGACATCGCGGTGAACTCGTTGGGACAATGACTTTTTGATGCGACTACCATCCAAATGAGTTTGAGATAGCGCCGTCTTTTGAGTAGAGAACTTAATGAATTGCCCACCAGCACTTTCAGCCTTGCGAGCTAATTCTGATTGAACAAAACCCGGAGACTTGGCAGATATGGCTTTCCCATATCGCTTCTGCCAACCTCTTACTGAGACATTCTCAGTTTTTATATGCTTCCCATGTCTCAAAATCTCGTTGACGACACACCGATTTTGAGTCTTGGCATATGCTGTTTTACGACGTTCTAGTTCACGTTTCTTTTTTGCGGCGTTGCGGTAATTGTTGGACTTTTTCCATTGCTGCTTACCTTTCTTGGGTTTACCTTTTTTGACAACAGTTTTACGTCCAATGCTAGCTTCAAAGTTCTGCTCAAAGTTATTGGGATTATTGGCACGTTGAGAGCGTTGCATCTGCCGCTGCAACTTGGTTATTTCCTTGGAGAAAGTAGGAACACCTTCAGCAAATGGCAACAAATCAGCATGGTTATCTGCAACAAATGCAATATTGGAAACATTGAGGTCGAGACCAACTATCCCATCAGAAACATAGTTTTGCGGGTTTTGGTAAGGTTTACCTTCCAGAACAAGCTGCACGAACCATCTAGGCTTTCCTCCGAAGGTACGCCGGATGAGACGGCAGTACTTGACAGGACAGGAGAGACCATGCTGAACGACAACATTTTCGGTATCAATGATTGCTGAAAGTTCTAACCCACTCCAGACAACACGATTGTCTTTCCATCTAATACCTTGTTTGTTGGTCTTCCCTTCGACAGAGCGAAACCGAGATTCAACCTTGAACCGAACATCCTTCGCTTTGCCAAAAAGAACACGCTCAACAGCTTGAAACGCACGTGTTGCTAGTTTTTGTTGAACTTGAGCATCTATTTTTTGAGCAATCCACTTTGAGTCTTTAGCGGCTCTATTTGCGTAGGATTGTAAATCGTAATCGGCAAAGCGATATGCTTCACGTGCCGATTTAAAAGCATCGCTACGCGCTTTTTTCTGGTCACGAGATATTTTCCTTGCTGCCTGATATGCTACGGAAGTACGTACTAACTCCATCCGCGTTTTAGCTTCTCCAAGAACATTGTTGTACAGCCGCATAGCTGCGTTAAATCTTGCTTGTAGCTCTAAGTCCTGCTTGCTGTCTGTTTTTAATGGCAGTTCTAGAACGAACGATGGTTTTGTACTTCGGTAAGGATTCAGGTGGGGGTATTGACAAAGGAGACGCTTGAGGTAGAGTATCACAATCATGAACCAAGACCTGCCTGAAAAACTAGACCGGGAAAGTCTGTGCCAGCTGTCAAAAGAAGAACTGGTAGATATCATTATTGAACAGGCGATCGTAATCAAGCAGTTGCAAGGAACGATAACAGAACTCAAACAAGAGATACAGCGTCTTGTTGTAAGTAGAAACCTAGTGCAGGCTGGCAAAAATAACTGACCAGTGATAGATGTTGGCTTGAATACTG
>NZ_CAWMYC010000037.1:0-14568 GCF_963872035.1 Scytonema sp. HK-05 | reverse complement strand
CCCGACGCTAACCGGAGTACCGTTATAGCGCGGGGCTTACGGCGAAGAAGCTAAAATTGCGGGAGAACTCGGTTTTTTCCACTCTCCGTTTCAGCGAGACTAAGTACGTTCTGAGCTAGATACTACATTTGGAGCCTCCGAACGGAACAAGGGAATTGCAGCTAAGGCGGCTACCAGGATGATCGCAGCAAAAAGGAAGAGCGCTACGTTCAAGCCCAGTCTCAACACCTCACCAAAGAGAAAGCTGCCGACACCAAACCCAATAAATAGAGTGAACACGTTGAGTCCCATCGCCTGACCGCCGCGCTTTCCACCCAAGGAAGTCACAATCCCAGCAAGCAGGGGTTGTGTCATGTCATAGCCAAGGGACAAAAGCGTTACTGCCACAGCTGCAACAACTAGAGGCAAGTGGAACATCAGAATAGCAGCTGCAACCCCTGCGATCGCAAACCCAGTGGGTAGTAGCCAACTGCGCCCCCAGCGATCTACAGCGCGTCCAATCATTGGACCGAGTAAAAAACCTGGAACACCGTAGCCAAGAAGTGCTAGACCGATGCCGACTTCCCCCAAACCGTAGCGCTGTTGGAAGTACAAACCGAGCCACGTGTAAACCCCTGAGTGAAAGATGCCATTGAGCAGCACGTAGGCATAAGTTTGCTGTCCCCGCCCAGATCCAAGTAACATCTTGTAAGTAGTTAATAAGTCACGGATGTTGTTAGTGGTCGAGCGTGTGGCATTCCCCAGAAGATGCCGTTTAAGGTACAGCAGGCTCAACACAAGAGCGCCAAGAATACCGACCCCAATGAAAATCCCACGCCAGGTGATGAGTGGCTCAAGCAAAGCTCCGAATGTTGAACCGAATGCCATACCTCCAGCCATCGCTCCAAATATCCAGCCCATCGGACGTCCCCGCCGCTCATAGGGATATATGTCCCCTATTAATGTCAGCGCTAAAGGGATGACACCGCTGGCACATAGTCCGGTTAAGAAGCGCCAGAAGATGAGCTGTGAGGCTGATTGTGCCGTTGTTGTGAAGCAAGTTAGGACAACAAACCCCACCAACGAAGTCAGTATGATGCGCCGCCGTCCAATTTGGTCCGAGAGTAAACCATAGATAAGTGACCCTATCCCATAAGGAATCAAATACGCCGGGACTATGAGTCCAATCGTCTGGCTAGAAACCTTGAACGCAACGGCGAGGTGAGGGATGAGCGGTGCAACCATGTAGGCTTGAAAAAAAATCAAGAATGTTGCTGTCACAAGAAGCCGTAGCAAACGTTCGCGCTGGTCTTGACTTTTTGGTACTGTTAGTGTATTTTTAATCAAAGAAATGCAGTTCGTGAGGGGGAATGCCTGACAAATCTGTAATCTTGCGGAAAGCTTCTATTTTCATCGCATATCCTGCCAACAGCGTCGGCAAAACCAATGAACTTGATGATTGCGGACGTGTCGCAACAGTTGATCACAACAGCATGGACAATGCTGTGAAGAAATTGTTTGATTCCAATGCTTAACGGGCGCTGGAAGACTGAAATTTTGCATTGGAAGCCCCATGTTGCTCGCCTAAAATGAACCATTCGACTGCATTGGCAAATCCCTCCTCTTCGTAGGATGTCGTCACGTACTGAGCCTGCTGCTGTACGTCTGCATTCGCGTTGCCCATAGCAATGCTTAATCCACTTCGTTCAAACATCGGGACATCATTGGGCATATCTCCAATCGTGGCAATCTCCTGTCTGGGAATTTCGAGCAGTTGTGAGAGGCGATCGACTACAGCACCTTTGTTCGCGTGGGGATGGGTAACATCTAGATAGTAAGGCTGCGATCGCGCCGCAGATACCTGTTCACCACCTCCCGAACTGGCTCTTGACTGGCAGCAAACTTTTTGACTAAACGCTTGCTGCACATCAGTTTCGCACTTGGCAACAGCATCCAGGTCATCACTAACACCCACAATTTTGACCACGTTGTCCAATAAACCATCGAAGCTAGAAACAACCGTTGGTGGAAATTTAACCGTCCATTCTTCGCGATCCACATGAGGACCATGCCGTTCATGCACAAACCAATCCTTCCCTCGATAAATCCAAACATCCAAATGGTGGGCGGTAATCATCTTGATGACTTCTTGAACAGTTGTTGCAGGTAAGACGTTTTCCTCCAACGTTGAGAAGTCAGGATAGACAAAAAGACCACCATTAAATGGCGCGATTGGTTCTGTCAATTTCAGGGCATCCACAATCATTTTCATCCCTAATGGTGGACGACCACTGGTAATCGTGAAGCGAATACCTGCATCCCAAAGTTTATGAACAGCAGCACGGGCGCGATCAGTTAGGATTTTCTCTTTTGTTACAAGCGTGCCATCTACATCTGCTAGCAGCAGTGAAATTTTAGGTGACTTGGGAGAACTTATTGCGTTCATGATAAAAAGCTCGGTTGTTGATTGTTGGTGCTCAATTTCTTGGTCTACATGTAACATGGGATACCGAGACCGTTTCACTTTGCTAAAGGTGCTTGAGAGGTATTTGACGAGGTTTCGGGAATGGCTAACAATTCTTTGAGTGCCTGCACCGTTTTTTTCCCCAATTCCCATTGGCTAGTTGCACCGTTGCTAAAGATCAATTTCATCTGAAGCGTTTGGGGCGGAAGTTGAGCGATCGCGCTGGCAAATGGAGCAATGTTAAATCGGCTGCCTCCTGCGCTACACGTTACAGACGGAAACGTAGCGGCACCAGCCCAAAAAGGCTCATCAACGCCATCCCAAAAACCGTCGTTGCCCCAATACGGACCGGGGCCCCAAAAGCCTAATTCCGGAACCGTGGTGGAACTTTGAACAACTTTTTGATAGCTAGGGGTTTGTTTTATTGGTTGATTGATCGTGACTAAGGGTTGATTCTTGCTGAGCAACACTATCCTAGTTAAGGAGGCATCAGAGCCAACTAGAGAGTTGTCAGGTACACAATAGCGTACCCCTAGCAAAAGGCTATCCTTGGTCGGATTTTTACTCCAAAGAGTTGATACGCCAAGAGCAGGCTCACTCCCTCTAAAGTCATGATCTCTCACAGCATAGATTGAACCAGTCTGGAATACCTTGCTATAAGGAGCATTCTTGATTGAAGTTGCTGTGGTAATCGTGTTTTCGGCTCGGATTAGTTGGGAAGTTGTTATCGTACTGCAAATGGTTAGAAAATTAATGCTGACAATGCCCCATTTATGTTTACTCAACATTGTGCTTCTCCGTTGAATCGTTGATTGATTTGTGATTTTTATTAATCACTCGATCACTATTGCCAACCATCGCGCCAGAGCAGTTCGTCAGCATGTTTCAGTCCCCAACTTCCTGCCGCATAGTTGAAAAACTCTCGTGTTAGTAATGCGCTCCAAAGGTTCACAATTGGGGTAATTACACTCCAACCCAATTCCACGTTGTCTAATCGCGCTGGCAAGTAGAGCAATGATTGAGCTGCTACTCATACAATTGATCGCACTAGACCGCCATCAACCCGTAGGGCTGCACCATTAGTAGCAGACGATAATGGGCTAGCGACAAATGCAACCAATGCCGCCACTTCCTCGGGTGTAGCGAACCGTTTGATGAGCGAAGAGGGACGAGTTTTCTCAAAGAACTCTTTCTCTACCTGTTCGGGAGTAATGGATTGGTCTTTTGCTAATCCTTGAATAAAACCTTCGACACCTTCCGAGCGGGTGGAACCGGGAAGCACTGAGTTGACGGTGACATTCGTGCCAACAGTTGTCTCTGCCAAACCACGGGCGAGTGCTAGTTGTGCGGTTTTCGTTACGCCATAGTGAATCATTTCTGCTGGAATATTTAGGGCAGACTCACTGGAGATGAAAATAATGCGTCCCCAGTTCTTTTTCAGCATCAACGGTAAGTAATGTCGTGAAAACCGCACTCTGCTGATGACGTTCACTTCTAGGAATTTCATCCACTCGTCATCAGAGATTTCTTCAAAGGCTTTAGAGCCGTAAATTCCTAAGTTGTTTACCAGAATATCTACGTCTGGAACTTGCTCGAACAATTCTGAAGCTCCTGCTTGGGTTCCAAGATCTGCTACCACACCTTGAAGTCTGGCATCAGTTACCGTTTGTTTAATTTGAGCGATCGCGCCATTAACTCGTTCAGTTGTGCGTCCATTGATAATGACAGTTGCCCCTTCTTGGGCGAGGGTAGTAACGATCGCTAACCCAATACCCCCTGTACAACCGCTAACCAGAGCCGTTTTGCCCGTTAGTTTAAGATCCATTAGTAGTTTAGTTCTTGAATTTACATTACGGATTCAATGAATTAGGAGTACCCGACATTCTTGCCGTGGTTGAACCAGCCAACATCGCCTCTGTGAGAGTTATCGAGAAATTAGGGATGGAATATAAACAACAAACACTATTTTATGGATTGAAGATGAGTGTTTATCAGATGAAAAAAAAGTAGAGACAATTGACATCAAATCAAACGGTGTCCACCATCAACATGCAGCACTGTTCCCGTAGCGAAACCATTTTGCATCAAAAACAGAACGGCATCTGCTAAATCGTTAGGTTGACCTGTGCGCCGAGTTGGAAGCTGGTTACCCAAGTTCTCGAAAAATGCATTGCGCTCCTCCTCTGGCATTCCATTCCAAGATGGTGTTTCCACCACTCCCGGTGAAACCGCATTGACGCGAATGGGAGCGAGTTCAACAGCTAGAGAGCGTGCAAAAGCCGCCAAGGCTCCGTTAGCCGCAGCAACCATTGATGCACCGGGAAATGGTTTCCAGGCAGCAACTCCAGAGAAAAACGTGATGGAACCATCTTTACTTAGGCGAGGAGCTGCGTGTTTGACAGCGTAAAATGGACCGAGGATTTTGCTGGCAATAATTGCTCTAGCTGCTGCACTGTCAAAGTCTTGAATCGGTGAGTATGCTAAGTTGGCAGCGGTCGTGACGAGATGATCCAAGTTTCCAACTTGCTCAAATAGGTTGACAATTGCACCTTCATCTGCAATATCTGCGACAATGGCTTGTGAACCGTATCCCACCTCTGCCGCTGCTTTTTCAAGGGATGCAGAGTTTCGCCCCACTAACGTCACCTTAGCACCTGCCTCTGCTGCGGCTAATGCAGTCGCTAGCCCCATACCAGAACTCGCTCCGATAATTACAACCTTTTTGCCTGAGAGTGACATAATTGTGCTTCTTCTCTGAATCGCTGATTAATTTCTAATTTTTATTAGACTTCTTGCATTCATTCAAAAAATGTGAATGTCATTAGTCCCGAAACGCAGTGTAGCGTTCGCGCAGCGTGTCCCTTCGGGACTCGGAACCTCCACTCCTATGTTCTGACTCGGTAAACATGACAATTTAAGCATTTTTGCAAGAAGTCTATTATAGCGGTTCTTACTTGAGTGCAATACATCAAGAAATAAGAACCACAGATGGACACAGATGGACACAGATAAATCTGTACTTCATCCAAACGAGAAGCGCTATAATTACTCATCGCCATTGCCGACCATCGCGCCAGAGGAGTTCGTCAGCATCTTTCGGTCCCCAACTTCCTGCCGCATAGTTGGGAAACTCTCGTGTTGGTAATGCGCTCCAAACATCCAGAATTGGGGTAACTACACTCCAACCCAATTCCACGTTGTCTGCTCGCTGAAACAGCGTAGCATCGCCAATCATGCAGTCATAGAGCAAAGTTTCATAGCCTGTGCTAAGGGTTGAGCCAAAGTAATCAGCGTAGCAGAAATCCATATTTACGCTGCCCATCTGCACTGTCGGACCAGGAATTTTTGCGCCAAATTGGAAGTTAATCCCTTCATCAGGTTGAATGCGGAGGACAAGGAAATTACGCGTTAATTGATCAACTGAAGTTTGACGAAACAGCAGTGAGGGAACCCGCTTAAACTGAACCGCAACCTCAGTAGTACGCTTCGGCAAGCGTTTCCCGGTTCGCAGGTAAAATGGCACATCTGCCCAACGCCAGTTATCGATTGTGAGCTTTAAGGCAGCATAGGTCTCAGTGGTAGAGTCTGAAGCAACCCGTGGTTCTGAACGATAAGCCGGAACAGGTTTCTCGTTTATCGCCCCCTCACCATACTGCCCTCGTACAGTATACTTTAGTACATCTTCGGGAGTTAAGGGTTGAATTGCCTTGAGCAATTTAGATTTTTCATCGCGAACGGCATCTGCATCAAATGAAACGGGTGGCTCCATTGCAGTCATCGCTAGCAATTGAAACAGGTGATTTTGCACCATATCGCGTACTGCACCCGTTCCTTCGTAGAAGTTACCTCTGCCCTCTACGCCGACCGTTTCAGCCACAGTAATTTGCACATGGTCAATATGTTCCCGGTTCCAAATTGGTTCAAACAGTCCATTCCCAAAGCGAAATACCAGAATATTTTGGACGGTTTCTTTACCCAGGTAGTGATCGATGCGGTAAATCTGGCTTTCCTTCAGCACGCTACTGATATTCTTATTTAAGGTGCGAGCAGAATCCAAATCATGCCCAAATGGTTTCTCAATAATGACGCGCCGCCAGTGTCCGTTGTCTTCCTGCAACAGTCCCGCTGAACCAAGCTGCGCGATAATGTCGCAAAAGAAGTTAGAAGCGGTTGCCAGGTAAAATAAATAGTTTCCTTGAGTGCCACAGTTCTGGTCTACCTGAGTCAACAACTCTTGCAACTGCTGGTACGTCTTAGCATCCTGAAACTCACCGGGAAGGTAGTACAATCGCTGCTCAAACTGCTGCCAGAGGTGGTCATCAACTGCAACCGTTGCAAATTCGTGAATATCTCGACTGAGTTTGCTGCGAAAGTCGTCTTGGCTCATTTGAGTGTGAGCAACCCCGACGATCGCAAACTCCTGCGGCAGCAAATTGCTACGTGCCAAATTGTAAAGTGCAGGCAATAATAAACGCTTGGTCAAATCTCCAGCAGCACCAAAGATGACAATCACACAGGGATCGGCAGGACGAACTGAGGTTTCAACTTGAGAATGAGGTGCAGGTGCAATTGTCATGATTTTGTCTCCGTATGTTGCTCAACGTGTCCGCCAAATTGGAAGCGCATCGCAGACAGCAACTTATCAGCAAAATCATCTTCCCCGCGTGAGCTAAAGCGCTGATACAGGGCAGCGCTGAGAACAGGAGCAGGTGTGCCTTCGTCAATTGCTGCTGTAACCGTCCAGCGTCCTTCACCGGAATCCGACACACGACCGGCAAAGTCTGCTAAATCAGGCTGCTGAAGTAGAGCGATCGCGCTCAGATCTAGCAACCATGAAGCGACAACACTACCCCGTCGCCACACTTCGGCAATATCTGGCAGGTTCAAATCGTACTGGTAGTGTTCAGGATTGCGGAGTGGAGTGGTTTCAGCATTAGTAGCACGGCTCTGCTTGCCAACATTTGCGTGATGCAAGATATTCAACCCTTCCGCATAAGCTGCCATCAACCCGTATTCAATGCCATTATGCACCATCTTGACAAAATGCCCAGCTCCATTCGCTCCGCAGTGCAAATAGCCTTCCTCCGCCGTGCCGCCCACCTCCTCACGCCCAGGAGTACGCGGAATCTCTCCCCGTCCAGGAGCCAGTGTCTTAAAGATGGGGTCGAGGTACTCAACTGCAACCTGTTCGCCGCCGATCATCATGCAATAACCACGTTCTAGTCCCCACACTCCGCCGCTGGTTCCCACATCCACATAGTGAATGCCCTTTGGTGCCAGATCATTCGCTCGTCGAATGTCGTCAATGTAGTACGAGTTGCCGCCATCAATCAAGATGTCGCCTGAGTCGAGTTTTTCAGCCAGTTCTTTGACCATCTGCTCGGTGGGATCTCCCGCAGGCACCATCAACCAGATGGCACGGGGCTTGTCGAGCTTTTGTACAAAATCATCCAGGCTGTAGGCTCCAATCGCTCCTTCCGATGCAAGCTGCTTCACCTTGTCAGGTGTGCGATTGAACACAACGCACTCATGCTTGTTTCGCAGCAGTCGCCGAACGATATTTGCGCCCATGCGCCCTAGACCAATGACACCAAGTTGCATTGTTTTTCTCCTGTGTAATTCTCAATTGCGTGGACTATATAGCGCTTTTCATCTGAATAAAGTAATTATTTATCTGTGTCCATCTGTGTCCATCTGTGGTTCATTATTTCTTTGTCAGGACTTACGCAAAAATCGGCAAAAAGCTTAATTTATCGTAGACGCGCAGCTGCGTGCCGGAGGCTACCACCAAGACGAGGACACTTACGTGGGCGGGTTTCCCAACTTAAGCAAAGTATTCGTTGCCAAGAACGCGCCCGAATTCGTAGAGTGTGCGTAATACCAATTCTCTGTAAACTTGCACTAAATAATTACCTCTTTCTTCCTTGGCGTACTTGGCGGTTCATTTTTTAATATTAAGTGCATCTTCATGGAGAATTGGTATAAGCCCTATTTGTCTACTTTACAAGGGTTTCAAACCGCTATAGTAGTCCGTCAAGGCAAGATCTGCAGGGTTTGTAGTCGGCGCTTTAGCGCTGTAAACGCGCAGGGCTTCAAAGCACAGTAGCGCTTACTACAGAAAATGTTTACCCAGCTATTTTGGGTTGGTGGAATAATAGACTGTTTATGAACGCGTGTTCGTGCTACGACAGCATTCAACTATCTCCGACTACCTGCCTTATCCGTACAGAATTTGCTCCATCGCGGTTTTTAGGGTAGCTAAACCAGCTTGAATATCTTTCCCAAGATGGATGCGCAACGCCCGTCGCTCACGCTCCGCCAAAACGTGAAAATCGCCCCGTGCTTGAGCTGCTTTCACAACTCCAAATGTATATTTCTGCTGAGGAACAGGAAGATCAGTGGCATCATCACAGGTAATTTGGAGAAAAACACCGCTGTTTGGTCCACCTTTGTAAGCCTGCCCTGTGGAGTGCAAGAAGCGCGGACCAAAGCCAAGGCAGGTGGCGACTTGGTTTGCATCCCGAATTTTTTCTCGAATGTCTTGAAGCTGCGCTTGGTGTATATCATTGCGTTCGATATACGCAAGGAGTGCAAAATAATCTCCCGCTTGTAGTCGATTCAAGTGGGCACGTAAATAATTAGTCAACGATTCAGCGGTTCCTACTGCCTCTTTCAGTGCCGCTGCATTTTTTGGATCGCTGAAGAGTTGAATGTCATCTACCGTGAAGATTGGGCTTTCGGGCGGCAGTTTTCCGGTTTTCTCGTATTCATCTGTTAACTGGCGGGTAACAATTTTGCTGGCTTCAACATCCGGTTGGTTAAAGGCATTGATGCCAATGATCGAACCCGCTACAGCAGTCGCAATTTCCCAGCGGAAAAACTCTTGACCGAGTTGGTAGGGATCAGCGATCGCAATCCGAACTACAGGTTGTCCTGCCTGCTCCAACACTGTAACAGCAGCATCTTGAGCAGAATCAGGAGCAGAGTCTAACCGAATGTAAGCAAAGAGGCGGTCACTCCCATACACATCTGGAGTTCCTAACGGTTCTCGAGCCACTGGAATCAATCCCTTGCCGTCTTTACCTGTAGACTCTGCCAACAGTTGCTCTAACCATGCGCCCAAGTCTGCAATTCCCGGTGACGTAATCAGCGTGACTTTGTCTCGTCCTTGCTTTGCCAGAACACCCAAAATGCTTCCCAACACAACCCCAGGATTCTCTTTTGCCGGAACTGATGATGCACAAGAATGCACCATGACTTCAGCCGTATTCAAGAACTTTGCCACATCCACTCCAATCGCCGCCGCAGCTACCATGCCAAAGTTCGATAGGGCAGAATAGCGACCGCCGATACTTGGCACCCCGAAGAAGATATGGCGGAAATCATCACCTTCGGCAATGTGTTGCAGTTTAGAACCGGGATCAGTCACGGCAATGAACCGATTACCTGCTGATTCTGCACCTACAATTTGCTGCACACGATCAAAGAAGTATTGTTTGAAAATATTTGGCTCCAGTGTACTGCCAGACTTGCTCGACACGATGAACAATGTTTTGGTCAGGTCAATCTGACTTTCGATCGCTTTGATCTGAGCCGGATCAGTGGAATCGAGTACCAGCAGTTCGGGAAAGCCTTGCGCTTTACCAAAGGTGAGCTTCATCACCTCTGGGCAGAGTGATGAACCGCCCATCCCTAGCAGCAACACATGAGTGAATTCTAGATTTTGGACTTCTTGCGCCAGTTGCTTGAGATGCTCAATGTGTGCAAGTTGGTCTTCAGTAATACCGAGCCAACCCAACCATTTGTTTTCATCTGTCCCTGTCCACAACGTCGGATCCTGTGCCCATAGGCGACGAATCTTGCCGTTCTTCTGCCAATCGTCCAAAGATGCTTGAACAGACGTATTCAGCGCATCAGGCAATTTGTAGGTGAGGCGATCAAGCTTTTTACCAAGAATCGCTGTCCGCTTTTTCTCAACTGCACTCAACAATTGATCAAAGGCATTAATGAAAACTTGTACCCCTTCTGCCAATAATTGGTTTGTAATCTGCTCCAAAGAGATTCCTGCTTTCTGTAGTTTTGATAACGTCGATTGAGCATCATCAAGACCTTCAGTCAAACTAGACTTCGGATGTCCATGATCGCGGAAGGCAGATAGCGTGGCTGGTGGAATTGTATTCACAGTGTCGGAGCCAATGAGTTCTTCAACATACACCACGTCGCTATACTGCGGATTCTTAGTGCCTGTGCTTGCCCACAGCAGCCGTTGGGTTTGTGCCCCTTGGCTGGCTAATTCTTGCCATCGACTAGATCTGTATATGTTTTGATAGCGCTGATATGCAAGCTTGGCATTGGCGATCGCAACTCTGCCCAATAAGCTTTTGAGCAAATCACGTTGAGCTGCATCGGTTGTAGTTTTAAGTTGAGCCGTAATCTGGTTATCAACTGCCGTATCAATCCGACTGACAAAGAAGCTAGCGACGCTGGCAATGCGGCTGATGTCTCCACCTTTTGCCGCCAGCAACTCTAAGCCTGTGATGTAGGCATTCGTGACCTGCTCATAAACGTCTTGAGAAAATAGCAGCGTCACGTTGACATTGATGCCTTCGCCGATCAGTTGTTGAATCGCAGGAATTCCAGCAGGTGTCGCAGGCACTTTAATCATCAAATTAGGACGATCAACCTTCTGCCATAGTCTGCGAGCTTCTGAAATAGTTTGTTGAGTATCGTTCGCTAGATAAGGTGAAACTTCCAGACTGACGTAACCGTCACGCCGATTGGTTTGCTCGTAAATAGGTCTCAAGATATCTGCAGTTGCTTGGATATCAGTAATGGCAAAGGTCTCATATAGCGACATGACATCCTGATCCTCGCTTTGTTCGAGCGTAGTTAAGACTGTATCGTAGTCAGTGCTGCCCGCGATCGCTTTCTCAAAAATCGAAGGATTTGAGGTGACGCCTTGCAATCCATCTTCGTCAACAAAGCGTTGTAGTTCACCGCTGCTAATTAAACTGCGACGAATATAATCCAACCAGACGGATTGCCCGTAGGATTGTAACGCCTTCAAAGGATTTTTTGTTTGTAATGCTGGCACAGTACTCATCAGTTCATATCCTTAATTGAATTGGCACGAATTGTCTAGCTTAAAATTTCGTACTAGCATGTAGATATCAAAGTCGCCCTGCTAACTGGGCTTTTGCAGCTTCAACAACCTTGTCAGGGGTAAAGCCAAACTTACGCTGCAGCTCTTTGAGCGGTGCTGAGGCACCAAATGTGTGCATAACTATCCGTCCCCCTCTCGAACCGACATACTCACCCCAGCCAAACGTGGATGCTTGTTCTACACAGACACGGGCAGTAATCGAGGGTGGGAGCACACTATCGCGGTAGTCCTGACTTTGCTGCTCAAATAACTCCCAGGATGGCATACTCACCACTCGCGCTTTAATTCCTTCTGCCTTGAGTTGTTCATACGCCGCAATGCAGAGGGATACTTCACTTCCTGTAGCTAATAACAACACCTCCGGTTTGCCATCTTCGGCATCAGCTAACACATACGCACCTTTTGCTAAACCCGATGCAGCTGCATATTGAGTGCGGTCAAGCGTAGGTAATGCCTGCCGACTCAGTACCAGCACGACTGGTTGATGCTGTAACTGCATAATCACTCGCCATGCTTCCACAACTTCGTTAGCATCGGCAGGTCGTAGAGTAATTAGTCCCGGAATTGCTCGCAAGGACGCCAACTGCTCAACGGGTTGATGAGTCGGTCCATCTTGACCTACCCCAATCGAGTCATGCGTGAAGATGTAAATGACTGGAATCTCCATCAACGAGCTGAGGCGAATGGATGGACGGCAGTAGTCGCTGAAAATAAAGAACCCGGAACCATAGGGACGCACCTTACTCAGTGAGAGTCCGTTGAGAATCGCCGCCATTGCGTGTTCGCGGATGCCAAAATGAAAGTTACGGCCAGAGCGATCGCCTGCGCTAAAATCTCCTGCGCCATCAAAGGTGAGCCGTGTTTTGGTGGAGGGAGCCAGGTCAGCAGAACCACCAATCAACCAAGGGATTTGTTGGGCGATCGCATTAAGCACGTTTGCAGAAGCATCCCGTCCGGCAACTCCTTTCACATCAGTTGGAAACGTTGGCAATGCGACTTCCCAACCATCAGGAAGTTGGCGATGTTGCATTTTGTAAAGTTGGTCTGCCATTTCTGGATGCACAGCAGCATATTCAGTGAAGGTTTGCATCCACTGGGTACGCAGTTTGTGTCCCCGCTGTCCCAGTTGCGTCTGGAAGTGTTCACGCACGCCATCAGGAACGAAAAACTTTGCATCTTCTGGCCAGCCGTAACTGCGCTTTGCTAACCGGATTTCGTCTTCTCCCAACGGTTCTCCGTGAGCCGCGTTGGTATCTTGCTTATGTGGTGCCCCATATCCAATATGGCTATCGACAATAATCAACGTGGGGCGTTGGCGAAGCCGCTCCTCTGGAGCATCGCGGGTTTGTTGGAAGATGTTGAACGATTGTTCCAACGCATTTAGATCATTGGCATCACTGACACGAAGAATGTTCCAGCCATAGGCAAGAAACCGAGTGCCCACATCATCATTAAAGGTTAAATCTGTATGTCCTTCGATGGTGATATGATTGTTGTCGTAAATCCAGCATAAATTCGAGAGTCGAAGATGCCCTGCCAAGGAAGCTGCTTCGTTGGAGATGCCCTCCATCATGCAGCCGTCTCCGCATAGAGCATAAACGTTGTAATTGAACAACTCGAAATCAGGTCGATTAAAGTATTGGGCCATCCACTGTCCGGCGATCGCCATTCCCACACTCGTCGCCACTCCTTGTCCCAACGGTCCTGTGGTTGTCTCAATACCAGAAGTCCAACGGTATTCAGGATGACCAGGACATTTGCTATCAAGTTGACGGAAGTGCTTAATGTCATCCAGTGTAACGGATGGCTCACCCAACTGCTCATACTTGGCGTTGACTGCTTTGACACCAGTTAAATGTAACAACGAATACAGCAGCATGGAAGCATGACCGTTCGAGAGTACGAAGCGATCGCGATTTGCCCAGATGGGATCTTCGGGGTCGAACCGTAAAGATCGCTGCCATAAACAGTAGGCGACAGGAGCCATTGCCATTGGTGTACCTGGATGCCCAGAGTTTGCCTGCTGCACGGCATCCATCGAGAGGGTACGAATCGTGTTAATGCACAGCTCATCGAGTTGAGTTTGGTTCGCAATTTGAGTTTGGGCAATCACTGCTTTCTCTCCTTAGGGTCGTCAGCTAAATTTATACAAAGGATTAGCGATGTAAACTACATACTTTCGCAAAGGTAAATTTCTAATACCAATTGTGTATGAAGATGCACATAAAAGACCCCCCTGTAGTCCCCCCTTGGCAACGGGGGACGGCGTAGCCGGGAGGTAAATATATGCAGCTTCACAAACAAACGGTATAAATTGTGTTGATGTTTTTTGAAGCTGAAAAATTCTACTGTCTGAAACACCTGTTCGTCCTTTGGGTTGGAACTACTCAAGAACAACAACTTATTGCAGTGTGCAACATAATCTAATTTTTGACCGCTCAAGATTGTGACGTTAAACAGGAACTTAAGATTGCAGCTTTATAAGGCATTATTGCATCCCAGATTTCGCATGAGTAAATGTACCGAAAAATTATGCTCTCCGCAGGTTGTTTCATCAAAACCAGAATTTTTCTGAATTCCCTCAAATCAAATGAGGACAAAAGTTTTACGCTTTTTCTCATGAATGGGGGTATATAGAAGCGTTTGAGGTCAAATCGACTATTCTCCTCCCAAAGTTATTAATAATAGAGTCAATAAGCCCTGAGGGGGCGACAAGCGCCCCCTCAGGTGATTGACACAAATTAAAAAACAGAGCTTGACTTTTGACTTTTGACTTCCCCGAAGGGGTGACGACCCTTATCTAGCAATTATCTGTGACAGGTTAAGGTAATTGCAATTTTGTCAACCCGCTCAAATAATTCGGCACCGAATTACTAAAAATCTTTTTGAAAGTGATTGTTGAGTACTTTTAGCTAATTCGGGCAGAAGCCCCACGTCTCACCCGTAGGGGAGCGTGGGATGA
>NZ_CAWMYC010000036.1:14481-14601 GCF_963872035.1 Scytonema sp. HK-05 | reverse complement strand
GTAGCCAAGTGCGGAGCGGATAACCGCTGAAAGCATCTAAGTGGGAAGCCCACCTCAAGATGAGTACTCTCACAGCAATAAGCTGGTAAGGTCACAGGAAGAACACCTGTTGATAGGCGG
>NZ_CAWMYC010000036.1:2077-14471 GCF_963872035.1 Scytonema sp. HK-05 | reverse complement strand
CGACGGCACAGCGTGGAATGGCCGTCGCTCAACGGATAAAAGTTACTCTAGGGATAACAGGCTGATCTCCCCCAAGAGTCCACATCGACGGGGAGGTTTGGCACCTCGATGTCGGCTCATCGCAACCTGGGGCGGAAGTACGTCCCAAGGGTTGGGCTGTTCGCCCATTAAAGCGGTACGTGAGCTGGGTTCAGAACGTCGTGAGACAGTTCGGTCCATATCCGGTGCAGGCGTAAGAGTATTGAGAGGAGCCCTCCTTAGTACGAGAGGACCGGGAGGGACGCACCGCTGGTGTACCAGTTATCGTGCCAACGGTAAACGCTGGGTAGCCAAGTGCGGAGCGGATAACCGCTGAAAGCATCTAAGTGGGAAGCCCACCTCAAGATGAGTACTCTCACAGCAATAAGCTGGTAAGGTCACAGGAAGAACACCTGTTGATAGGCGGTCGGTGTAAGTGCAGTGATGTGCTCAGCCAACCCGTGCTAATAGACCGAGGGCTTGACCTCAATTTAATTTGGTGTAAGACAAGTTGCTGTGCAATCTTCAGGGTTTTGAATCAGTTATCAGTTAACAGTTATCAGTGAACAGGATGCCCGATAACTGGTAACTGGTCACTGGTAACTGACCACTGTTTTTCAGGCGTGCTAATAGCGCGGTGGAACCACTCTGACTCCCAGAACGTAAAGCTTCGCTACACTGAGCGCTGAGCGCACGCACTCGCGTTCGTGAACCCGTAGCGTCTCCGGAGGAGATACTCAGTTGTGAAACGAGAAAAGCGGCGATTTCCCGTTGGTGGGTAGCTGCCTGCGAAAATAGTTCAGTGCCGGGGTAAATATTTAATCAAGAAGCCTCCTTTCAGTTTTGAAAGGAGGCTCTTGCTTTATCTGCTTACAAAGCTTTAATTAGTGACATAATCCGCTTATAAAGTATTCGGTTTACCTACTCTTTTCTTGTTAGTAAATTGCTACAGTAAAGCTATATAACAACAAATATAAACCTCAAAATTTAATGCGTTGATAGTTCATAGAAAAGAATTAGCATTATTTGAATTCATAATGAGATTTAGTGCCTTCGCTACATTCATGCACTACCTAATTTTTGGTAATTCTTCTGAGCAAACCTAATCCAAACTCTATCAATAAAAAAATTATATACAACCCATGTTAATTACAGATGACCTCCAGAAATTACTGGATATTTTGCCACAAGAAATTCGCTCCAGTTTAGAACAACACCTACAACGGGACAATTTAGTTGAAGTTGTCATGGATTTGGGTCGCCGTCCAGAAGCCCGTTTTCCAGACAAAGCAGAATATTTATCCCAAACACCAATTACTCAACAACAACTTGACGATTGCATCCAAAGAGTAGGAACATTTGGCGGGGATAATCGCGCAGGCATTGAGCAAACTTTGCACCGCATCAGCGCTATCCGCAACCGCAATGGCAAGATTATCGGTTTGACCTGTCGCGTTGGTCGTGCTATTTACGGTACGATCGCTATGATTCGCGATTTGGTTGAAACTGGTCAATCGATTCTCATGCTAGGTCGCCCTGGGGTTGGTAAAACCACTGCGTTAAGAGAAATTGCTCGTGTTTTAGCAGATGAACTCAATAAACGCGTGGTCATCATCGACTCTTCCAACGAAATCGCAGGGGATGGCGATATTCCTCACCCCGCAATTGGTCGCGCCCGACGAATGCAAGTTGCGCGTCCCGAGTTGCAACATCAAGTCATGATTGAAGCTGTGGAAAACCATATGCCAGAAGTCATCGTGATTGATGAAATTGGCACAGAACTCGAAGCAATGGCTGCTCGTACCATTGCCGAACGTGGTGTACAGTTGGTAGGTACCGCCCACGGTAACGAAATTGAAAATTTAATCAAAAACCCCACCTTATCGGATTTAGTTGGTGGTATTCAATCCGTGACGCTAGGCGATGAAGAAGCAAGAAGGCGGCGCACCCAAAAGACGGTTTTGGAACGCAAAGCACCTCCCACATTTGAAATTGCGGTGGAGATGTTGGAACGCCAGCGTTGGGTTGTGCATGAAAGTGTCGCTGACACGGTAGATACTTTACTGCGGGGACATCAACCCAACCCGCAAGTTAGAACCATTAATGACTTGGGTCAGGTAACGATTACACGCGAGATACCCAGTTCCCAGCATCAGATGCAACTTAAGGAATCTGCATCACCTGACTTTACTAAACCATCACAGAAATGGCGTGGTTCTGGGCGGGTCATACCGTTTCGGGAAAAGCGAGACGATAGCAGGATTTTAGAAGAACCAGAGTACTCGCAACCACTCGCTGAATCTCATCAACCCAACCAGCCTATGAGCGAAGATTCACCGTTGCACGTATACCCCTATGGTGTTAGTCGTCACCAGTTAGAGGAGGTCATCCACCAGTTGAATTTGCCGGTGGTGCTGACAAGGGATATCAATGATGCAGAGGTGATTTTGGCTTTGCGTACGCACGTCAGAAAACACTCCAATTTCCGGCACATGGTGGCAGACCATCAAGTACCTGTTTACACCATTAAAGCTAACACTATCTCAGCAATTACCCGTGCTTTGCGGTCTTGCTTGCAGATGGACGAACCGGACACCACGGATGTAAATGCACTTTATAGCCGCAGCAGTGGTGATTCGGAGATTGATGCTTTAGAAGAAGCCAGAGTAGCCGTTGAGCAGGTTGTGATTAAGAGAGGTCAGCCAGTCGAATTGTTGCCACGTTCTGCGTCGGTTCGCAAAATGCAACATGAATTGGTTGAACGCTACCGTCTGAAGTCTCATAGCTTTGGGGAAGAACCACATCGGCGCTTGCGGATTTATCCAGCCTAACACAGGCGAGGTCATGAGCATTTTAATACGCTCGATTTTGGTGCAATAGCCCGTCATAGCTCTAATGCAATGAGTACAGTGTTGTGCCGCCGAAACTCACGCCCCTGCATACCCATTTTGGTTAGTCGGGACTTAAGTCCCGACTAGGACATTTATGTTGAGAAGATAACTGGGCTGAGCGAGGTAAATATCCGGCGTTGCGGCTTAAGTCCCAACTAACGATTGCACACATCTGCTTCTTACAATGGTGTTTCACGGCTGAGTATTTCTACTCGAGTCTCTCCGATGACACCATCACTTGAAGTTGATTTTTGATGCGCGGTTTTACTGGGGGGTGGTGCAAACCCTTTCCCCATATATAACCCGGTTTGCACCAACGTGATCGCTGAAACCCTTGCAAAAAGCCGATTTTTTGAAGACGTTTTACCCCCGCAAGTCGGGCTTTTTTTCAAAACTGCCACTTTGCGGGGGTAAATATTCTCGAAAATAATTGAGAATAGCGTCAATAATATTGAGAATATAATCAACAACCTCGGAGAAGTAACAATTGGGACACTGTTCAAACTAACCCATGTAGCAGTATGCTGTTGAAAACTGAAGATGCCCCCTAGAGAGATAGCTGGTAACTACCCCTCTAACAGGTCTTCCCCAAGTTGTGCTAACCAACATTGAGGCATAATTCATCATGTCACACAAACAATTGTGCTGCACAGTCGTTGCCGCAGTAGATGAGCAACTCCAGATAATGGCATTCCAAGATTTATCTGGCATCGTTTGCGATTTATCTGAACAACGTACAGATGCAAACTTCAACACAATTCAACGCTTAGCGCATTACTGCCGCTCTCACACACCAGAATTATTGGGTTTCCAGAGCGAGAACTTGAGTTATTAAAGCAAAGCGGATTGCGGCTACCTTAAGGTGCTGCTCGGATTACGCTGGTTTTTGGCTTGCGTTCTGTTGCGCCCTTATCCGTTTGTTGAGCTGCATCGCCTCTCCTCAGACCGACTCTAAAACTGTTGAGGACTTTGCAAAATAAGGAAATTCGCTTACTACAAAAATAAAAAAAAAAAATTCTCTACGTGTCGGTAGAGAATCCTTAAAACTTCAATTCAATACTAAAATGTTCAAACAATCAGCCAGCGATTACATATACCCGCAAACCATCGTAGAAAAGCCAATGGGCATGAATGTCTACTTGCCGATTGAGATAGATACAGAATACACCCATCCGCACTACGATATCAACAACCCAGAACTGTACAAATGTACTAACTTAACAGTACAGTGTCGCTCCATTGTCCACAACACAGGAATTATCTACTCACATCCTGATAGCGCCGCTATAAGCCGTCATAAGCTGTTCAAATATGGTTTTGTGGTCTTAGACTATCTGGAGGACTACTCTTATGATGTAAACCTTTCTAGACTGTCCTCCTGGGACACCGTTACACAACTACCCTGGTTGCAGATTGACATATATGCCTTTTTTGCAGTCGCCGAACTGCTGCGAGTCTTCCAAGGAGTTTACCGTGATGATGTTCTTACCTTAATCACAAACCCGACAAACTTCGGCATCTCACAAGGTAGAAGATTAAGAACTTACACACAAGCTGGCAATCAATTATTCAATTGGGTAGAGATGCCTTGGGTACTGACTCTAGATGGAGAATTCTACAAAGTCAGAATCGCTATCTACGATACCTGCGCTGTACATGGAATCGCCAGCTATGCAACTTTTTGCTCTAATAGCGGTATACAACTCAAGTACAAAGACAACTTCACAACTGCTGAAAAAGCAATTATGAATGTCATGTACACTAAAAGACCAGATGATTTTGACCCTTATGCATTAGGGGATTTATATAATTATCCTGCCTTATTAGGTAATATGGAGAACTTCTCTAAAATCTATGATGCATTAGGACTTACCAAATACTACACTCCACCACGCCTTACTATTGGTGCAACAGTCGCACGAATGATAGAAGCCGGAATTAAGAATTTATTCAATGCTTCTCCAGATGATAGAGATGTTATCAACACATTTTGCAAGTATGCTTCCTCTGATTGGTTAAAGCGCAAATCCACAACCACAGCTTGTCTTAACGCCAAAGTAGATGGTGGCAGATGCCGTAATAATAGACCGACTGATACCACTATTAAAGGTGTTATTTGTGATATTGATATATCTGGGTGTTACGGTGAAGGATTAAGAGTTCAAACTTATCCCTTGGGCATTCCCGTCATCATTGATTATCCCATTAAGAGTAAGTTGAATGATTACCAAACACTACGACAATTTCTCAAAAGATATGGTCATGAGTTAGTCCCAGGTTTATGGCAAGCGAGAGTATCTTGTAAAGATGGTCAACCATTGAAGTACAAACAGGACTACCTGGCGTCATGGTTTCCACCAAAAGATATTAGTCATATGCCGACTGATAGCGATTTTGCTGATACCGACCAATGGTGGAGCGTTGATAACATCGGTGAAATCAAAATCCTCACTAGTGAAGTTCACCATGCTATTATCACTCATGATTTTATCCAATGGTTGGAGAATGTCGCCAGTCCTAGGCAACGTAAAGAACTCCTGGATAATTTGATAGTTGAAACAGCAATGTTCTATCCAGCTAGCGAACGTCTAGACAGTATAGATTCACTTGTAGAAGCACATAAAAATCATCAGGGTAAGAACACTACTCTAGCCGCTAAATCTAAAGGTAAGACGCGGAAGATAGCCATTGAGTCGGAGTGCCATCGCTGGTACGGTATTAACCTTGGTGAACTGTTGGTTAATAAGTTACTCCTGGAGCGTAATAAATATCCGAAGAAAACACCTTTTAACGTATTATATAAAGACTGTATTAACACTGTCTATGGTGATATGGTATCACCATTCTTTACCGTTGGTAATGTCGTCGTCGGCAACAATATTACCGCCAGGGCTAGAGCATTAGCTTGGTGTATGGAGAAAGGTTTTCATGGATGGCAGAGTATCACCGATGGTTGTGCTTTTGATGTTAATAGAGTTTTATATCCTAAAGATGAACAGGTAATAACTGGAGAAACTGTTATTAATCTGTACGCTGACAATGCCTACCGTCGCCATACATTTGCACCGCTAACAGACAAACCACATTTATCTGTTACACATAATTATACCGAAGTTAATTTACGTGTTGTAGACGAAAAACCTGCTTTAAGTATCCGTTTCGGCGACGAGCTACAAGAACTGTCACCAGATGAGTCATTAAGCTGGATAAATAAGGTCGCAATGCAACATTTGCAGCGCTTGTTTCCTAACTTAGATATCTTACATCAAGTCACCTATGATGTAAAAGGTAATGAACGTCTCGGTCAATTTGAGTTTGAGGCAAAGGGGTTTTATGATAGTGCTACTTTTCACGGTTCTGCTAATTACTGTTTGAGCTTCAACGGCGTGCCGAAATTTGCCATGCGTAGTTACTCAAAACGTGGGCATAAGATGATAACTGGTGTTGAGGTGCTACAAGTAACAGATGAAGATGATAAGCCTTCTGAGATATTTTTATTGTCACTGCAATCACCAGCGCGAATAAACAGAGGACACGTTTACCTGAAAGAACGCATTCTTAAAGTTGGCGATTTTCGGCGCAATTACCGTGTATGGAAAGACTCGCCAGTTTATCCCGGTTGTACAGTTGAAACACCAGGATTATTGCATGAATTTAGCTTGTCTCAATTCACTTTTCAAACTTATGCTCAACTGTGTTCCTGGCGCAAGGAGTATGAGCGCTTGCTCAGGAATTATGGTCAAAGTTATGAGATGTTTTTCCTTAACTCGGACGGTACGCTCAACTATCAAATGATGGTAGAAACTGTTGACGCTGCTATTCGAGCTGGTAAAAAGGATTTCTTCGATGGTCTTGACAAACGCACTGCTCACGCGTACCGCCAGTATCTCAAGCACCCAGAGAGCGTTTGCCTTGAGAACGTGCGGCGACAGCTTAGTATCCGCTATCACGGTCATGACATGGTGACGAATCAACCTACCTCTGACTGGTATGACTCTTTAAACAGTGATGATACAAGCGATTGATAACCCGTATATTTATCTGTTACAGCTAATTAAGAGTGACGTTCAAGGGATTTCAATTATTTTTTCAATAACACTTTTAAGAATTTGCTGAGGTTTTTCTGGTAGTTTATCACACCATCTCGTCAAAATACTTCGCTTTTGCTCACCTGAGGAAGCACCATTAAAACCTAATGCACGAATGACACAATATTCACAAGCATTTCTGTCATTGTTTAATGCCGCTTTAACAGCACCTAACATACTCGCAGAATATATCTCGGACGGTTCAGTCCACCCATTTTCGACTAACATCTCACCCATTTTTTCAGATGAAAAACCATAATAATCGGGGTTTTTTAATATGTCTAGAATCGAAGGTTTTTTGTTTATTTCTTGCCATTCTTTCATAATGCTTCCTGTTGAAATCAAGTTGATTTTCCTAATCGGATAATAAGTTACTCAAGGAGCGTACCGCCAGTATCTCAAGCACCAAGAGAGCGCTTGCCTTGAGAGCGTGCGGCACAGTCGTTGCCGCAGTACCACGGTCATGACATGGTCGCGAATCCGCCGACATCTGACTGGTACGACTCTCTAAACAATCATGACACAAGCGATTGACCACTCATAATTATCTGTTACAGTTAATTATGAGTGATGAACAACCTTGTTTTTATCTGTTACACTTAATCTGAGTTATCTGTAACAGTTAATTATGAGTGATACTGATAAAGTTGTTAAACGTCGTGGAAGACCCTCTGGCATCCCGCGTTCTGGCAGATACGGTACGGGTGTTAAAACCAAGGTGGTTCGCGTGCCTGAAACCATAGCCGACAATATCGCTGATATCCTTGCCACATTTGAGCAAATTAAGGTGTTGGTTGATTCCTGGGATGAGCGCATTGAAACTGCCGCCAGCAAATCTTCTAAGGGCAAACCATCACCACGCTATGAGAAAGCTGTTGAGTTACTCAGTGAATTACGTAGCTATTTAGCGTAAAGCGAAGGAGACTATACGATGTCTAAAGATTTTGGTCTAACTAAGAAATCTAAAAATAGAGAAGGGTTAGCAGTGATTTTTTATGTTTGGAATGATGTTGTTTACGCTATGAATCATGGTGACTTAAATAATTTGATAGTCCCTGCAAGACTTGCCAATCAATATCAAAAATACTTTCACATAATAGAAGCTGCTATAGCCGATTTAGAAGACAAATCGAATGGTAGATGGGTTTATACAGGTTCTAAAGGTTGGGAAAGATTTGACTTCGCTCTAGAAGAAACGCTAGAGATAGCAAAATTTGATTCATCAATTGTTGTGTAGCTATTTGGGTAACAGTTGCGATATCTGTAGATGTTAGCGATATTCACCGTTTCCGATAAACCAAAAACCAAATCAACCAGCGAGTTGGCACTAGGTGACACTAACTCTTGCCATACGCCAAATTAGACATATTTATCTGAGTCGTGAATAACAATCGTGTGGTGTGTTTCTTCCGATTAATCCCATTGAAACGTCTTGTAGTTGGTTGTTTTCAACTTTGTGTACTTGGCAGTATTTTGTATATTTTTGTGTCCCAAATACGACTGAATTTCTAGCAAGTGAGCATCCTGGTTGACCAGATGATAGCCGCAAGCATGGCGTAACATATGGGGATGTACCTTGATTCCAAGTTTTGCAACTTTACCCGCTTCATTAACAATTCTCTGCACGGAATCAACGCTTAAGTTTTTACCCTGTTCACCAGCAAAAATGTAGTAGCTATTCGGGTAAATACGCTTCAATTCCCTGAGCGCTTCCACCTCATCCTTAAGCAGTGGATGTGTACCGCTATCCCCTCTCTTAGCCCGATTAATCATGATTTGAGCTTCTTTCCACAACACGGCATCCCATTTCAGGTCACAAGCCTCACTAGCTCTTAGACCATGCCGGAACATCATCAACACTAAGGTGCTATCCCTATGCTTATGTCTGCCACGGCAACCAGCACCGTGTATTAACTCGTTCACCTCATCTATAGTAAGATGCTCTCTCGACCTGTAAGACGTGTTTTTTCGCCTAACCATAAGTAACTCTCGGCTTTTCGTTCTTTTACCGAGGGTTTTGATACCCAAACCATTATCCTACGTTCCCTGCTACCCGACAGCAAAATTTTGACCGTTATCCAGTTTATGAAGTGGTAACTGTCACATTGATTTTTCTCACTACTTGTAGTAAAAAACTGCCAAAAAGAGAAAAACATATTTTCCCCCAAGTAGCGCCCAATCCACAGCGAAGCGGGGGAAAGCAACTTTATCATTAAAAAAGCCCGCTTATCGCGGGCGAAACAAAAAGGGATTTATTAGCTGAATTGAATATGGACTGTTAGTTGTTAAATTTTCTTGATGATTACCTCCGAACTGTAATAGTTAAGATGAACGTGGTTATAACTACCGAACTCCAACTGTGACCATTTGAGGATTTTTGTTCCAGGAGTTGGCTACGGGCACAGCAGTAGATTGTGCAACTGGCTTGTGCTTGAGGATATCGTAAACCGCTTCCAGTGCCGACTCAATGGAACCTTGTAACCATGCGGGGAAGCGAGAGCAATGTTCGCCAGCAAAGAACAAAGTGTTTTGGGCTCTTTGCGCTGAGAGGTAATTCTGAGATTTATCAGCGTCATTCCAGTGAATTGTGCATCCACCAGCACTCCACTTGTAGTTGCCCCAAGCAATGGATGCTTTGTCCACTATCACACCAGGTGCATTTAGTTCGGGGTGAATCTTGCTTACAGTGTTTTGGACGTAATCAAAGCGCTCAGACTCAGACATCATCCCCATGCGTTGAGCATCGTCACCGATGGTGTAGCTAGCCAACATCACGCTACCATGCTGCTTGTTGAACTTCACCGAGGGGTAGTATGTTTGACGCACACCTTCACCGCTGAAGGAAGCACCACCTTTGATACCATCCTTTTCCCAGAAAGCCTCGCGAGTGTGAAATGCCACCTTGGTACCGGGACAGTAAACAGTGTTGTGAATCGAATCAAGTTTATCATCATCAAAGCCGCTCAATTCCAACTTGCGTAATACACTGAAGGGAATGGTGCATAGTACATAATCGCAGTTTTTGGTGTGCAACTGTCCATTTTCCTTGTAGGTGATTTGGACAGAATCTTTTTGTACGCGCAGGGCGACGATTTCTTGGTTGCACTTGATAGAACCTTTGATTGAAGCTGCCAAACGTTGGATGAGTTGATCCATCCCACCTTTGAGTTGCAACAAGTCATGGCTGGTTTCTGTCATGATGTCGCCGAGGAAAATATCCAACCCTTGAGAACACTTTGCGCGGAAGCTTGGGTTTTGTGTCAGGAATGAGTGTAAGTCAATCGTTTCGCCGTCAGCGCTGAAGTAGGGGTTTAAATCTAAGCGCTCTAACTCATCCATTAAGTGAGAGTTCAAGTCGCGTTCAAAATCAGAACGGAGATTACCAGGAGCGATAGTATTAATAATAGTTTTGAGCCAAGCAGCAAACAGGCGAGTTCTTTCACTGTAGCGAGTGTCACTGAAGATACCACCTTCTGTTTGTTGCAATACACGGGGTGCGTCTTTCATCTGGAGCACTTGCCCGTTGATGTTCATCATTGCGTTGCTTTCCTCAAATACTGTCATAAACTTGCACAGTTTGTCAGAAAGTCCCATTTCATTTACGTAATGCAGTGTCATTTCATGGTCGCTTGGGATACGCATTGCTCCGAGTTCTGCGTAAGGTGCGTCTGAAGAGTTTCCGAAGCGGTGTGTCCATATCCGTCCACCGATGCGTGGGCTACCTTCCATAATTTCGACTTCATGTCCCAGGCGTTCGAGTTCATATGCTGCTACTAAACCTGCGATACCTGCGCCAAGAATTGTGATGCGTTTGCCTTTTTGAAAGTTTACCAGTTGGAATTGTTCAAGTAAAATTTTGGTGTCCATTGTTCCAGCTTCCCTTTTTCGTTTGTGTGGCGGCAGTCGTTTCAACCGCCTCTGTTACTTCATAAGGGGGACTAGAAATTTTTATGCACTTCTGAAATGCCAATATGACCGGGTAAGCGCCTGAGGTCTTCAGGGGTAAACTAAACAAAGCAGGCAGGTAAAGAAAAGTGGAGTGGTGAAGTACACAACGCGAAGTGCCTTTCTCTTAGGCGAAGGCACTTCGCGCTGTGTCTGGCTCAAAGCCAAGCTTTTTTTCAACCAGTTGTAGCGAAGCGGTGACTGAGCGCTGCGAGTTAATGTGTTGTTGTTCAAGATTGTTCTACAGCGCTCGGTCAACAACTGGTACCTTTTGACACTCCCCCCTGACTGCCGTAGCTGCGTACACTTATTCCTGCTTAATAAGATAAGAAGAAATGCTCCGAAAGCCGCAGAATTTCTAGACCTTCATAGTCAAAGTTGACTACACCCGTAGTCAAAGTTGACTACAGTCGTTTCAAATTGTGACGATAACTGTAATCTCGTATTGACTACGTAGCGAAGAGATAGTTTCTAACTATTGGGATAAAAGGAATGCAGTGACAACAAGCTTTTTGATGTGGGAGCGCAAGCTGACATCTGCCATTGGCTCCTGCAAAAATTCCAAAATTAAAATTTCATACCCACAATTGCAAAACCACACGCTATACTCGTTTAGTGCCTAAGAATTGCACCTAGACTCAATGTCTTGGCAGCAAACCGAACAGACAGGTTTGGTCCACTTCAATAAGAAGTAGTGCAACCATCCCTCTCAAAAGTACGGTTTCAACCCCCCCACACTCCCAGCGTTGTCACGCTATATTAGGGAAGTGTCAAAGGGAAAGCGCTAGACTTGATGTCTGGACAGCAAACCAGACAAAAAGATGTGTTTCATGCTCAAGTAAGAAGTAGTGCAACCATCCTGAAAAAGTACGGTTTCACCTCCACACACTCCCAATGTTGTCCAGTTACAATGAAAGAGTGTCAAGGGAAGTGACTCTGACACACCGAACCAAGAAAAGACAATAGTTTGAAAGCCAAAATTTGCATCCAATTCTCGTCAGAAATCATTTATTGATTGGGGCAGTAAAATTATGAGTCCCCAAGATATAAGTAAACAATTATAGGATTCCGGAATTGTAGAGACGTTATATATAACGTCTTGAAATTCGGAGCCAAACAAACTCATTCATTGAGAGTTTGATCCTGGCTCAGGATGAACGCTGGCGGTATGCTTAACACATGCAAGTCGAACGGGCTCTTCGGAGCTTAGTGGCGGACGGGTGAGTAACGCGTGAGAATCTGGCTTCAGGTTCGGGACAACAGTTGGAAACGGCTGCTAATACCGGATGTGCCCTTGGGTGAAACCGCCTTAAGATGAGCTCGCGTCTGATTAGCTAGTTGGTGTGGTAAGAGCGCACCAAGGCAACGATCAGTAGCTGGTCTGAGAGGACGACCAGCCACACTGGGACTGAGACACGGCCCAGACTCCTACGGGAGGCAGCAGTGGGGAAT
>NZ_CAWMYC010000036.1:0-2067 GCF_963872035.1 Scytonema sp. HK-05 | reverse complement strand
CAAAACGGAGAGTTTGATCCTGGCTCAGGATGAACGCTGGCGGTATGCTTAACACATGCAAGTCGAACGGGCTCTTCGGAGCTAGTGGCGGACGGGTGAGTAACGCGTGAGAATCTGGCTTCAGGTTCGGGACAACAGTTGGAAACGGCTGCTAATACCGGATGTGCCCTTGGGTGAAAGATTTATCACCTGAAGATGAGCTCGCGTCTGATTAGCTAGTAGGTGTGGTAAGAGCGCACCTAGGCGACGATCAGTAGCTGGTCTGAGAGGATGATCAGCCACACTGGGACTGAGACACGGCCCAGACTCCTACGGGAGGCAGCAGTGGGGAATTTTCCGCAATGGGCGAAAGCCTGACGGAGCAATACCGCGTGAGGGAGGAAGGCTCTTGGGTTGTAAACCTCTTTTCTCAGGGAAGAAAGATGACGGTACCTGAGGAATAAGCATCGGCTAACTCCGTGCCAGCAGCCGCGGTAATACGGAGGATGCAAGCGTTATCCGGAATGATTGGGCGTAAAGCGTCCGCAGGTGGCAATGTAAGTCTGCTGTCAAAGCGTCTGGCTCAACCAGATAAAGGCAGTGGAAACTACATAGCTAGAGTAAGGTAGGGGTAGAGGGAATTCCTGGTGTAGCGGTGAAATGCGTAGAGATCAGGAAGAACACCGGTGGCGAAAGCGCTCTGCTGGACCTAAACTGACACTGAGGGACGAAAGCTAGGGGAGCGAATGGGATTAGATACCCCAGTAGTCCTAGCCGTAAACGATGGATACTAGGCGTTGCCCGTATCGACCCGGGCAGTGTCGTAGCTAACGCGTTAAGTATCCCGCCTGGGGAGTACGCAGGCAACTGTGAAACTCAAAGGAATTGACGGGGGCCCGCACAAGCGGTGGAGTATGTGGTTTAATTCGATGCAACGCGAAGAACCTTACCAGGGCTTGACATGTCCGGAATCCTCTTGAAAGAGAGGAGTGCCTTCGGGAGCCGGAACACAGGTGGTGCATGGCTGTCGTCAGCTCGTGTCGTGAGATGTTGGGTTAAGTCCCGCAACGAGCGCAACCCTCGTTCTTAGTTGCCAGCATTAAGTTGGGCACTCTAAGGAGACTGCCGGTGACAAACCGGAGGAAGGTGGGGATGACGTCAAGTCAGCATGCCCCTTACGCCCTGGGCTACACACGTACTACAATGCTATGGACAAAGGGCAGCAAGCCAGCGATGGCAAGCAAATCTCGTAAACCATGGCTCAGTTCAGATCGCAGGCTGCAACTCGCCTGCGTGAAGGTGGAATCGCTAGTAATTGCAGGTCAGCATACTGCAGTGAATTCGTTCCCGGGCCTTGTACACACCGCCCGTCACACCATGGAAGCTGGTCACGCCCGAAGTCGTTACCCTAACCTTTCGAGGAGGGGGACGCCGAAGGTAGGACTGGTGACTGGGGTGAAGTCGTAACAAGGTAGCCGTACCGGAAGGTGTGGCTGGATCACCTCCTTAACAGGGAGACCTACTTCTCCAGAGACCGAACCCATAAATTTATTAGGTCCAAGAGAAGTCATCCCAAGGTCGGTCGAGATTGGCTGTTGGCTTTCAAACTATTACCCTTGTTCGGTACCTTCGGCAGAAATAGCCAAGTATTGTTCGGTTTCTAATACCCAATAAACTTGATGGCTTGTTAAACTAGGAAGGTATGGGAATGAGACATTGCCAGAGGCAATAAACCCAAAGCTTTAAACTCAATTGGATAAACTTTTTCAGCAATCTTGTTCACCAAAGCAAGACTGCTGGGCGAGAGTCCAGACAGAACCTTGAAAATTGCATAGCAACTTGTCAAATGCGAATTTGATTGCACTATATATCAGTACAAAACTGGTATTTGAATGCATCAAACGCAGGTAGACACCAATATTTAAAAGTGGTCAAGCGAATAAGGGCTAATGGTGGATACCTAGGCACACAGAGGCGAAGAAGGACGTGGTGACCGACGAAACGCTCCGGGGAGCTGGAAGCAAGCGACTGAGCCGGAGATATCCGAATGGGGCAACCCCAAGTACTGCCTGTTGAATATATAGACAG
>NZ_CAWMYC010000035.1:0-170000 GCF_963872035.1 Scytonema sp. HK-05 | reverse complement strand
TGACTAATGACTAATGACTAATGACTAATGACTAATGACTAATGACTAATGACTAATGACTAATGACTAATGACTAATGACTAATGACTAATGACTACTGACACACCAGATTGGATACGATTGCAGAAAGCCTTGGCAATAGAAGCAGAACAAGGCTTTACTGATTTGCTGGGTAAACAATACCGCTTCAGTGAGTTTCTTACCCTGACTTTTGGCAAATTCCCCACAGGGTTGCCCAGCATTGAACGTCGCCGGTGGCAAGAACTAGCGGCTGAATTTGCTAATTATCCAAATCTGACAGTGGAAGATAGACAACACTTAGTAGCAGAGAGTCGTAGGTATCTGTACCAACTACAGCAAGCGACTGAAGGGGAAGCAGAGGGAGATGAGGGAGATAAGGGAGCAAAATCTTCCTACTCATTCTCACTTCCAAAATCTCCAATTGTCGCTGAGGTGAGCCGCAGACTTGCGCCTAACCTAGACCAAAAGCTGAGTGATTTACCAGAAATAGGCGTTAGAAAAGCTGCAAATTTAGCACGTCTTGGTTTATACAGCGTGCGTGACTTACTTTTCTACTATCCCCGTGACCATATTGACTATGCGCGTCAAGTAAATATTCAGGAGTTGGTGGCAGGGGAGACGGTGACGATAGTGGCAACAGTGAAGCGCTGTAACTGCTTTACTAGTCCCAAAAATAAGAAATTAACGATTTTAGAAGTGGTGCTACGTGATAAAACGGGTCAGATCAAAATCAGCCGTTTTTTCGCTGGTACGCGCTTTAGCAGTCGTGGTTGGCAGGAAAGTTTAAAGCGTCGCTATCCAGAAGGTAGTATTGTGGCGGCGTGCGGATTGGTGAAAGAAAGTAAATACGGCTTGACGTTGGAAGACCCAGAAGTAGAAGTTTTGGCACATCCAGGAGATACACTTGAGTCGTTGACTATCGGTAGAGTGGTGCCTATTTATGCCCTGACAGAGGGAGTGGGCGCGGATCTGGTGCGACAGGCGGTAATTGCTGCTTTGCCTTCTACTGTGCATCTCAAAGACCCATTACCGAGTGGTTTGCGGGATAAGTATAACTTGATGGAATTGAAGGAAGCAATTAATAATATTCACTTCCCCTCAGATAGCGATCGCCTGCAAGCTGCCCGTCGCCGCCTTGTCTTCGATGAATTTTTCTACTTGCAACTTGGATTACTCCAACGTCAGCATTATGCGCGGCAAAATCAAACCAGTGCCATTCTTGCCCCAAAAGGTGAGCTAGTAAAAAAATTCTACGAGATACTGCCGTTTCAACTCACAAACGCTCAAGCTAGAGTCCTTAACGAAATTCTCAACGACTTGCAAAAATCTGTACCGATGAACCGTCTTGTGCAAGGTGATGTCGGTTCTGGTAAAACTGTTGTTGCCGTGATTGCTATTCTTGCTGCTCTTCAGTCTGGGTATCAAGCAGCACTAATGGCTCCTACAGAAGTCTTGGCAGAACAGCATTATCGCAAGTTAGTGAGCTGGTTTAACCTCCTGCATTTACCCGTGGAATTACTGACTGGTTCCACAAAAACGGCAAAAAGACGACAAATTCATGCTCAGTTAGAGACGGGTGAATTGCCACTGTTGGTAGGGACTCATGCCTTAATTCAAGACCCCGTAAACTTTATGCGATTGGGTTTGGTCGTAATTGATGAGCAGCACCGCTTTGGGGTAGAACAACGGGCGCGTTTGCAGCAAAAAGGCGATCAACCCCATGTATTGACTATGACAGCGACTCCCATTCCCCGAACTTTAGCGCTGACAATACACGGGGATTTGGATGTCAGTCAAATAGATGAGTTACCACCAGGACGGCAAAAGATTCAGACAAACGCGCTCATCAGTCAGCAACGCACTCATGCTTACGACCTGATCCGCCGGGAAATTGCCCAAGGACGGCAAGCTTATGTCGTTTTGCCGTTGGTAGAAGAATCAGAAAAACTGGATGTGCGATCGGCAGTAGAAGAGCATAAAAAGTTACAGGAAAGCATCTTTCCAGAGTTTCAGGTGGGACTACTTCACGGTCGCATGAGTTCAGCCGAGAAGGACGAAGCAATTAGCAATTTCCGGGATAACAAAACTCAAATTTTGGTTTCTACCACTGTTGTTGAGGTTGGTGTAGATGTACCGAATGCAACAGTAATGCTCATTGAAAATGCTGAACGATTTGGCTTATCTCAGTTGCACCAACTTCGGGGGCGTGTTGGTCGGGGTGCGGCTCAGTCCTACTGTTTGTTGATGAGTAGTTCCAGAAGCCCTGATGCTCAGCAAAGGCTCAAGGTTTTGGAACAGTCTCAGGACGGCTTTTTCATCTCGGAAATGGATATGCGTTTTCGCGGTCCTGGGCAAGTTTTGGGAACTCGTCAATCAGGTGTGCCGGATTTTACTTTGGCGAGTTTAGTGGAAGATGAGGAAGTGTTAATTTTGGCGCGACAGGCAGCTGAGAAGGTGATAGAGATAGATCCCAGTATAGAGCGTTGGTATTTGATGAAAGAAGAGTTGAAATATCGGTATGAGCGGTTAATGGGTGGAGCAATTTTGACGTGATTGACCATGACCGCTTTATATTTAGCTAAGCATAGGTATAGCCGAGGTTTCTATAATCTAGAACATCTGCGGGTCTAGCCTTTAGCTTGGTAGTTTTCCCATCCCAAGGGTACATTAGGTCGTAGAGATTGTGTCCCTCTGGTCCTGAGCCAGTGGGTAGATATCCTTGGCTTGGGTTCTTTTCTTGCCATATTGCCCAGAGCCGATCTACGTTGCAATGATGCAGAAAGAAAACTGGATCGTTTGGTGAAATAACCACATTTGACATATCGCCCCCGATCCATGAATGAACTTGGTTGTGTAATTCGAAAACAAATGTTCCGTCTGGAGTAATAATAGGTGATCCGTCTGGATTAATTGATCCCCCCGGAGGGAGGAAGCCTTCAAGCCGATTGCGATGGCTGGGACTGCTATCTATGTTCCATGGTTCTTGATCGTAAGGAGTTTCCTCAATCGCAGTCTGCACATTTGTTCGAGTTGGTAGTCTTTTACTGAATTTACCAAACTCGCGTTGTAAGCCTCCCTTAGGATTGCCATCCATATTAACGGTTATCCATTGATCGGTTGCAAATGGACCAGTCTTAACTAAGTTATTATCTTGAGGGTCACCATTACCTCCCATAAAGTCATCATCCCATATCGGTGAATTGAAAGGGTCGTCAGCATCTTGCGTCCAGTCCCAGTAAGGAATTGTGACACCTGGCACCCTTTTTTGTAATTGCCGTTCAAATCTGTAAAGATAATAGCGATGCCAAGGAAGAAACGCCGGACCCACGTGAGCAGCATTACGGAAATGCCTGGGATCGCTTGGGTCCTCGTGTGCCGTTGCTAAAGCATGCCAAAGCACATACTCATCGTAGATACTACGGTTAGTAGTACGACTCATACTAGCTTTGACTGCTTTGACTGCCGAAATGTAGTTTTGTTTTTCAGTGCTACTTAGATACCTGAAATTTTTTCTAATATTCTTCATCTTCCACCTCAATTTTTTGGGCTACGAGTTTCTTCAATTCCTTAAATGCTTACGCCAAGAATTTTCAATCAACATTAGGATCTAGCTTTACCTCACCAATAGGAAACTTTATTCCCTGGTCTATTAACCTTCTCGCTATTTCATGGGGCGAGTTAAACTGACCAAATAAAAGAGGTGTCAGATATTTCTGTGTATTCTTATTTCGGGCAATATTAATTTTGTACTCATCAAGAAATAGCTGCTCAGACGTATCAAATGTAGAATCAGTTGTAGCCGTCCGAGGTATTGGAAGGGTCACTATCCTATATTTCCTACCTTTATATACTTGCTCAGGTGTCTCTTGAGCTTGGGCTTTAGTAGCAAAGAAATTCCCAACGAATGGAGCACTTCCTACAACTGCAGTTCCACCAATCATGAGGCTGATTAGCTTTAAAAGTTGACGGCGAGACAAACCAGAAAACATAAATTCTCCTCTTGAATACAACTCACTAATTTGTTATTAAACTCCTTGAAAATTTCATTATTTCAAGGCAAACAAAGTTTTCAACTGCAAGTACTTAAGCGGAGTCTAGTCAAATTCCTTTAGACACAGCACTTTCACAGTGGATTGTTTAAAACCAATCCAAACTGCTTTTCAGGACTTAATTAAGGTCAAAAGACTAAAAGCTTGACCTTAATTTCTGTGTTGAAATATTTCTGTTAAGGAGCCTTTTGCCCCTTATTGGTTATAGGATTACCAAAGGCATTTTTACGAAACGAGCATGAGCGACTCGATACCAATGACGCCCACCAACTTTAGGTAGCTAAGGACGGGGATATTGTGAGTCTCCCCTGAGAATCTTAAGCTGTTTATTTTTTGTCCTCAAAAACTTTGTCTAGTACTTAAATATACTAGTACTCACTCGTATGAAACTTGTTTGTATTGTTGTAAAAACTTTTAAGTATTCCTAAAAGTCGCTTTTGTTGAAAGAAAAGAGTTCTCAACTTTGTATTATTTTTTGCTATATTTTAACACCCTGTAACATCAGAACAATAAAAAAGATAACATTATTTACTACGTATGTATCGGTTTCAATTAAACTTTATCAAATTTTCAAATATCACACTCTACTTCTATTGACTTGGTGAATTTTTTATCATAAAAAAATATTGTTGCCAGTGCGCTCATGCCTAAAATACGTTCGACAGTTGGTTCTCAATTATTTCTCGGAAACCTAAATACCTACCCTTAAAAGCATTGCCCCTGTAGGTACAGAAGTACAGACGGTGCAGAAAGCACTTGGCGACCGTTGGGGGCGACTGGCACATATAATTCAACAAAAGTCTGATTTTTACTTTGTTCTTTAGTTTGAGCGGCACGCCCTCCTTCCCTTCGGTAATATCGGTGCGGAGCAGTTTGGGGTCAAAGTAGTATGGCCCTTCGACATCTTGAGGTGTCAGCACGCAAGCCTTGGATTTGGGCAAAATATCACTACTCCTAGTGTCAGCCTCCTGCCCTAGCACTTTCGTCGCTTCCGTTCAAGCTAACAGCCCGGTTGTAAATAGCAGCGTATTCACCGCCTGCCGCCTGGTTATTTGGATACGGTTAGAGTTATCGGTCATGAGTGCCACCTGGTAAAATCATCAAAATTATACATTATCGCCAAGTGGAAAATACTTAACAGCTATGTGACCATCAAAAAAAGCCCCCTTTATAAAATAAACATAGGCCCAGAAGAACGCCCTAGAGTCAAGTCAGAATGTTTGCGGCTGCTAGCTACTTTGCAACTTGATCCAGCACGGACAAAAATGATTTCTGGTACAGTTGAACCTGAGTTATAGCAGTCGCCAACTATCGCTTACTCAATTAGAAGATTTAATTGCTTGGTTGAATAAACAACAGGGGTAGAATCAGCGCAGTGTTTTATAATAAACCACCACGCCTCTACCCCTGTTGTGAAAACTGATAAAAGTGAGTTAACTCTAAGTAAAGTCAATGGTATCAACGAAATTTAGCAAATGATCCTTGATTCCCTCGGCTTCTTCTTCAATAGAACCTGGTTTTTCTCCATCAAAAAAGCTGCGCTGGTGGCTGACGACATACAAAAAGTCGCCATAGATAAATGACAGAAGCCCTCGATACGCATTCAATTTAGTAGCAGTACCGTTATTTCCTGTTTTGGAAATTTTTGAACCTTCGGGCATATCAACTAACACAAAGTAAGCCCCCTCCAATGCCTCTTCCAGATATTCGGTATGTTTTATCTGAGCATCTGGCAAATTAGCAACAATTGTTTGAGGCACATACTTGTTAAGGAGAAGTGAACGCAGATATTCTTCCTGTCCCACAGAATCTATTTCCTCTGCTTGTTGAGAGGAGATAGGGGAATAATCGATTCTCAACAAAGTGCCATAGTCATCAGAAAAGTTGACTAACCCTTCTTGAGTTTGAACCCTACCACCTTGCTGAACGTCCACAGGAATGAGAACTGTAAAATTACCCGAGGGTGACTCATATACATTTACCCTTGAGCCTTCCTGAAGTAGTGTCTCATCCTCGTCTTCTGTGAATTCATCTTCTACCTCTTCAAAGGCGGCGATCACCTCGTCTACAATTTCTTTAGCTTCTTCATCATCAATTCTCAAAGCTTCCTGAAGCTTTTTGAGCAAAGCCGTTTTGCCTTTGGGTATACGCACTTCATCTTCGTCTACAAGTACACTCACCCCCGCAGCATAAGCATCCAGCAATAAGTCTTCTGTCAAGGCATTGTTTGCTGCGTTATATAGCGCTCCAAGTCCATCTTCCTCTGCAATGGCTATGACTTTATCAAGTGTTTCTAACAACTCGTCATCTGAGTATTCTTCAAAAACCTCAAGTCCCCAGAGGGTATCGGCTAAAAATTCTGCATCCACTTCTTCTAATGAAGAATCAGCACCAGCGGTGACAACTGCGATCGCCGCTACTGCTTCGTGTGGACTCAGTGATTCTTTTGATGTCTTACCTGAGCTAAAAATCTTGTCGTACTTGCCCATGACTGCTCCCTCCTAAATGGCTTGCTGGTAATAACACAAGTCTAGTGCCAATGGGTAGTTTACCAATCGAGCGAGTCTCCTCGGTTCTATCTTCACACAAAGCCTGTCTCCAGATGTATAGTGACAGGCGATCGCGAACCGAGGAGAGCAACGCTGAAACATGGCTTACATAGAGTATTGGAGGTTGGAAAACTCATAGAGAAAGTGCATATCAAGCGTCAATTAACAGTTATCAGTTATCAGTTATCAGTTATCAGTTTCATCGCTTCCTGGGTTTAAGTCCCCCAGCAAGAGCACCGAAGGCGTTGGTGGCGGTGAGCGCATCCCCCACCATACGCCTGTTCACTGTTCACTGTTCACTGTTCACTGTTCACTGTTTTAACCCTTGCTGCAATTCAATATGTTGCCCCAACTCTTGATTGACACCATGCTTACTTGCAGCATACAGGAACCGCTTGGCAATATCTTCATAAAAATTTGGATCTGTCCAGTATCCCATATGCCCTTCAATTCCCCAACGCGTATCGTATTTCATAAGAACATTATCTACGTTTTCGTAGTAATCTAAGTGACCGCTAATCGGGTCTTGCAAATGATAGTAATTGACCCACTGAACATGATCGAGCTTGCAATCCACGGGACATTTAGTGAAGTATAGATTTTGGCGAGCAACTTGCGGTTTTACACGGAAGGAATTCAGGTGTTCTAAAATTGAGGACCGAATGTACTGTTGCTTCTGTGCTTTTTCTTTACAGAAAAAGGCAATTTTATCTAGTGGTGAACCAAAGGTAACTAGCCCCTTAATCTTATCTAAGAACAAATTTTGACCCTTGTTTTTAGAGAGACTTGCCTCAATACACAGAAGATTTAGGGTGTCGTAAGCAATACAGCTGCCGAGAGAATGCCCAGCCATGATGACTTGGTCGTAATTGGCTTCTTTATCCCTAACAATTGCTTTCAATAATGTTAATGATTCTGTAAGTATCTGCTCTCTAACCCTTTCGTAAGGAGATTTTACATCGGTTGTATTGTATACAGCCACATCACCAATTAAATTAACCAATGGCGGAGTCACTAGTGTTTTACTGAGTGTCCAAGCTGATTGCAGAAAACGACCACTGAGAAATGGACTTAATAAAAATAGAATGAGCCAAAGTAAGAGCCGCAACACCGGGTAGATAATATGGAAGAGACGCAGAAATATTGTCAGCCAACGTAGGCGAAACTTAAAGACGTTGTTGACATCCTGATTTTCCAAAATTTCATTTAATAAAGGTTTATTTTCCTCCGTGTTATAAAAATTGATTGTGCCAGTGAGCGTCTGCTCTGTCCACTGCAAAATCTCCGACATACCGATTTGGTGTGATGTCTGATTTGCCCAGTAATATTCATGAATATCAATTAACCAGTCTTGTTCAGGGTCTTTTGAGGTGAAGCGAACAAAACTCTCTGTCCAAATATAGCCATTTGCTCGTCTTCGCTTAGCAACTAAGTGTTCTGCTAGCACTGGTAAATTCTGCTCTTCAAAATATTTAATAAAGTTTTGGGCAGAATAATCCACAGTTTCAAAAGGATTTTGCTCGCCGATTCCGTGGATGATAAAAAATGCACTACGGCCTTTGAGACATCTAAGATCTATATGTTCCTGAGTCATTGTAGTTACCACTTTTCTGGACATGGCTTTGCTTTCCATAACAGATCTTGACGACCTACCCGCCATTATTTTAGAGAAATTGAGGAGATAGTCTTGTGAATGTTATGAGACAAGGGACTTGTTACTTTTCCTTGAAAAGCAACAAGCACCTAAATAGCTTTTTCCATAACCCGTTTAAACATAACAGGCACCGTGTTGTAAAGGCTAAAGCGATATAGATATTGCTCCAGCAATAACACACAAAATTCCGGAATAGTTGAATCCCAAATAGTAGTTATAGATGCATTATCCTGTTGTAGTCATCCACAGTGTCATCTCTATGATGCTGGTGAATGAAAACAAGTAGGTGTATACCAATTGCAAGCGTGGATTTGACCAAGCCAAGTCTATGTTTTCGCACATTTTGGAGTGGGAAACAGACTATCACAACTAGTGAATCCAAATTTTGGATGATTTGTCAGCCCAAAACCTAAAATTTATTATCCAAAACCTAAAGATACTATAAAAACGTTTTCGATTGGATGTGATATACCTTACATAGGGCAAGCAATATTGGTACAACCAGGGCATCAAATAGGGAGGCAAATACAGATGGTTACGGTAGCAACAAATACTTTATCACAATCATCCTCCAAAGAGCGATCGCTTATCCTTTGGTTTAATGAGGTTGGCATTACCGACATACCCTTAGTTGGTGGCAAGAATGCATCTTTAGGCGAGATGATTCAACAACTCGTGCCCAAAGGGATTAATGTTCCGATTGGATTTGCTACCACGGCTTATGCTTATCGTTATTTCATTCAATCTGCTCTCTTAGAACAAAAGCTGCGCGATCTGTTTTCTGACTTAGATGTAGAAGATGTCAAAAATTTACGAGAACGAGGGAAAAAGGCGCGATCGCTCCTGATGCACACACCATTTCCCAAAGAATTAAGAGAGGCAATTGTTCAAGCATACCAATCTTTATGTGAGCGATACAATTCAGATACCGACGTAGCAGTGCGCTCCAGTGCTACCGCTGAAGACCTCCCTGATGCCAGCTTTGCCGGACAGCAAGAAACTTACCTCAACGTTACTGGTATAGAAAGTGTTTTAGCCGCCTGTCATAAATGCTTTGCTTCCCTATTTACAGACCGTGCTATTTCCTACCGCCACACTAAGGGATTTGACCACTTTAGCATTGCCCTCGCTGTTGGCGTGCAAAAAATGGTGCGCTCCGACTTAGCAACCTCTGGAGTCATGTTCTCCATTGAAACAGAAACAGGCTTCAAGGATGCTGCACTGATCTCAGCAGCATACGGTTTAGGAGAAAACGTTGTCCAGGGGTCCGTCAACCCAGACGAATACTACGTTTTTAAACCAACTTTACAAGCAGGTTTCCGCCCAATCATTGATAAAAGATTGGGTAGCAAAGAATTGAAAATGGTCTATGACGACGGCTCCAAATTCACGAAAAACGTAATAGTTCCTGAAAGTGAAAGAGGCAAATTCGCCCTGAGTGATGACGAGATTTTGCAACTAGCCCGTTGGGCGTGTTTGATTGAAGACCATTATTCCCAAGTCCACGGCACCTACACCCCAATGGACATCGAATGGGCGAAAGACGGGATTACAAATGAATTGTTTGTCGTGCAAGCACGCCCAGAAACAGTGCAGTCTCAAAAAACAGAGAATGTGTTGCGGACTTATCGGCTTATAAGGAGAGATGAGGGAGATAAAGCAGATGAACGAGCAAAACCTTCCTCATCTTCCTTATCCTCCTCATCTCCCCAACCTCTAGTTACGGGACGTGCTATTGGGGAAGCCATTAGCCAAGGTAAAGCGCACCTTATTATAGATGTCCATAAAATTGATCAGTTCCAAGCAGGGGAAGTCTTGGTTACAGATAGAACCGACCCCGACTGGGAACCGATCATGAAAAGAGCAAGCGCGGTGATCACCAACCAAGGTGGACGCACCTGTCATGCGGCAATTATTGCGCGAGAATTGGGTGTACCTGCAATTGTTGGATGCGGAAATGCTACAGAAGTTTTCAAAAATGGTCAAGAAATAACTGTTTCTTGCGCTGAAGGTGAAGAAGGACGGGTTTACGCCGGGTTACTGCCTTTTGAAGTTAAAGAAGTTCCGCTAGAAAATTTACCCCGCACTCGTACCCAAATCTTAATGAATGTGGGCAATCCCCAAGAAGCACTGAGTTTGTCTGCTATTCCCAATGATGGCGTAGGTTTAGCCCGGACAGAATTTATCATCGCCAACCACATCCAAGTCCATCCAATGGCGTTGATTCACTATGACCAGCTAGACAATGAATTTGTTAAAGCTAAAATTGATCAAATTACCGCACTTTACGACGACAAACCCCAATATTTTGTTGATAAATTAGCTCAAGGCATTGGTAGAATTGCTGCTGCGTTTTATCCCAAACCAGTTATCGTCCGGATGTCCGATTTCAAGAGTAATGAGTACGCTAACTTGTTGGGTGGCAGACAGTTTGAACCCGAAGAAGAAAATCCAATGCTAGGCTGGCGAGGGGCGGCGCGTTACTACGATGAAGGTTACAAAGCAGCTTTTGCTTTAGAGTGCAAAGCCCTTAAGAGAGTCAGAGACGAAATGGGATTGACAAATGTCATCGCCATGATTCCCTTCTGTCGCACTCCTGATGAGGGGCGTCTGGTGTTGGCAGAAATGGCAAAAAATGGCTTAAAGCAGGCTGTGAATGACTTCCAGGTTTATGTAATGTGCGAGTTACCCAACAATGTCATCATGGCTGAGGAGTTCGCCCAAGTTTTTGACGGGTTCTCGATTGGTTCCAATGACCTCACTCAGCTGACACTTGGTATAGATCGGGATTCGGCGTTGGTGGCGCGGTTGTTTGATGAACGCAGTGAAGGTGTCAAGCGGATGGTGAAGTTAGCAATAGATGCCGCGAAAAAGTACAATCGTAAAATCGGTATTTGTGGGCAAGCACCCAGCGATTACCCAGAATTTGCCCAGTTCTTAGTTGAACAGGGAATTGATTCTATCAGTTTGAATCCGGATTCTGTTTTAAAGACTATGCTGGAAGTGGCAAAAGTCGAACAGCACATCTTAAGTTAATCACAGGTCAACACCCCTGCCTAAAGGCTTTGTGTTTACCTAGTGCATGGTATCTCTTGTAAAAGTCAATGTGATCAAGATAAAACCACAGATGCACACAGATGCACACAGATGATTTATCTGTGTTAATCTGTGTGCATCTGTGGTTCCAAATATTGGAACACGTTTGTAAGAGGACTATCGACTATTGACTAGTGACTAGTGACCAATGAATAAAAAATGGTTTCGGATTGGCATGGCGGGTGTGTTGTTACTATCACTCGCCTTGCGATTTTGGGGACTAGGGCGATTTAATACCTTTGTCTTTGATGAAGTTTACTACGCTAAATTTGGTAATAACTATCTCACCCATACACCATTTTTTGATGGTCATCCACCACTAGGTAAATACATGATTGGGCTGGGGATTTGGATAAGTAGCCACATTCCCTTTTGGCAAGATGAGGTGAATGGGTTTACAGGTTCAGTCATGTCACCCATTAGTTACCGTTGGATGAATGCCTTTTCTGGTTCATTTATCCCTATAATCGTCGCCGCCATTGCCTATCAAATAAGTTACCGTCGCAGTTTTGCTTTGCTTGCTGGTTTGTTTACGGCTTGTGATGGCATATTTCTCGTAGAATCTCGCTATGCCCTGATCAACCAATATATTATCATTTTTGGGCTACTAGGACAGTGGTTTTTATTATTAGCATTAGCAAAACAAAGACAACAACGTAACTTATGGTTAATACTTTCTGGGATAGCTTTTGGTGCCTCAGCCGCTACTAAGTGGAATGGTTTATGGTTTCTGCTAGGTGTTTATCTGATCTGGATATTAGCTTGGGGAATTCGTTGGTTACAGTCTTTTCGCTTTATTGGTGAAGAAACTCAACCTCAACTCCAACAGCAATTCCTTTCTCATCGTTCCTTTACTAGTGATGGAAAAAAAGGCAGGAAAAAAAGTTTTTCCTTATCTTCCTTAACTCTGTTTACCTCTGGATTGTCTGGGAAGAGAATATATAAAATTTTTCCTTATAAGGTAGGCTTCAGTACTACGAGTAACGGGCAAGCCAATCTAACGCCATTGCAAAAGTTAACTCAACTTAATATTATTCATATTATTATTTATTTAGGTATTATCCCTTCAATAGTTTACAGTTTGATTTGGATTCCACACCTACTATTAGATACAAGGTATGGATTTATAGAAGTACACAGGCAAATTTTGCTGTTTCATGAACGTCTTGGTGGCAATAGTCCCAAAGTGCATCCTTACTGTGCTGCTTGGTATAAATGGCCCTTGATGACTCGACCAATGGCGTATTTTTATCAAACAGCGCAAAGTACTCATGAAGCGCTACCTGTGATGGGACCTCCTTTGCCTTCCGGTACCGGGAAAATCATTTATGATGTCCATGCAATGGGCAATCCCTTTTTGTGGTGGTTTGGCGTTGCGGCGCTTTTATTTTTAACAGGAATGCTGGTGTGGCGATTCGTCATTCCTTGGGTGAGGCAAAGGCGCTTTTTTCTTCCTACGATGCTTTGTGTTGATACTTGGATTGCCTTGTATTTGGTGATAAATTATGCGGCTAATTTACTACCTTGGGTGAAAGTCAACCGTTGCGTTTTTATCTACCACTACATGACGGCTGTGGTGTTTGCCTTTTTAGCGATCGCTTGGCTTGTGGATCAGTGTTTACGCAGTTATCGAATTGGTCTGCGCGCCCTTGGTGTGACCATTACCTTTATGATTGTGATAGCTTTTGTTTTTTGGATGCCTATTTATTTAGGTTTACCCCTTTCACCTTTTGAATATAGACCAATGCGGATGTGGTTCAATTCTTGGATTTAGGATTTTGACTCTAAAATCAGGGTTGTCTAGTTGAGTGCAAACCCCATGCCTAGAAAGCAGGGGCTTCCACCCTTAAATTTTGGTGACACACCCCTGAATGACCAACAGTATGCTTCAAAGCGTGGAAGCGCCAAGCCGGAAAAGTTAACTCAGTGGAATCTCAACAAATGCATCAATTTCAAACAAAAAACCGTTTAATGCAAGCCTGGGAACGGGAATGAGGGTATTTGCTGGTAGCTTCTCCCCGAACAGCGCCTTGAGTTCAGATATCAACAGCGGTATTTGTTCTTCAGTTTGATTGACTATAAGTTCGGTAACCTTTGCCACATGCTCTGGACGTGCGCCGACTGAATCTAAGGCAATGCGGAGATTTACAAAAGACTGCTTCAACTGAGCAGCAAAGTCATCGGAGACAAGGTTGCCGTTATCATCGACACCATTTTGACCGGAAATATAAACTGTTCTTGATTTTGGTGGTGCTACGACTATTTGGCTGAAGCCAAGTGGAGCTCCGTTATATAACCCTGGTGGATTAACATATTCCAGCCCTTTGTTTTGTTTTGCAATAACCTCATTGTCTGAGCCAACTACAAAAGCAGTGGTCATCCCGCTACCCCCAAGCCAAAAGAGTGCGTGACGTCGCGATAGTTTATTCACCAGTGGCTGTATGGCTTTGGTAATATGTCGATTCATGAAATTCTCTCGCTTGATGCACAATGTTGAGATGCAAGGCTCTGATGCCCGATTTTACGCAGATTTTTTGTAACCCTGTCATTGCCAGTATGGTACAGGCAATTCGGTTGGTGTTGACGCGCCAAGGTAGCGCTAATATGGGGTTGCAGGCATTGTAATAGTCTTAGAATCAACAGACATGGGCTAAAATAGTTTCCCTTGTCCTTGTGGTAGCAACAACTCTACTACAAAAGCGCTATTCATTTTTAGCGAAGGTATTGTTAACTTATCTCCCACTTAACAGAGCTACATATATAAAATGTAGATAATTACGTATTTTTAACATTTATTATTACAAATTCCGGTTTGTTGGCTGTTACACTACTGTAGAATGCAAGCAAATTATGGGAAACCGATAAAAAGTTCACAAAATCAGAAAATTAAAGCAGGAAAGCCTCGATTTAGCGTTATTGTGACTATCTCTGACTATCTATTAAGTAAATTTGTAAAGTGTTAAGAAACTGCATTAACTGAGAGTGTAACCCTAGATAAGGTGTTACACCATATTAATACTTAATTTTGAATCATCCTGGAAAAGCAGGAGAACTGTAATGGTGAGCGATTTACAATTGCAAGGCATAAATTTGACTAACTTGAAAGAACCACAAATTCATATTCATAGTCAAATTCAGCCTCATGGGGTACTTTTGGTTCTGAAAGAACCTGAATTAACGATATTACAAGTTACCAGCAACGTATCTTCTGTTTTCGGCATATCTCCCCAAAATCTGTTGGAAAAAAAACTAGAAGATTTGCTTGACTCTTTTCAAATAGAGAGAATCAAAGCAGGACTACTAGAGGAAAATCTCGATTTTATCAATCCAACTAAACTTTGGGTGAGAAAAAAAGGGGATGATTACGTAGTTTGTGATGGAGTTTTCCACCGCAATTCAGAAGGATTTTTGATTCTGGAATTAGAACCTGCAGTTTCTCAGGAAAATATCCCATTTTTAAGTTTTTATCATCTCGCTAGAGCTTCCATCAATCAAGTAGAAGCAACCGCAAATCTCCGGGATTATTGTCAAATCATTGTTCAAGAAGTGAGGAAAGTGACAGGATTTGACAGGGTGATGCTCTATAAGTTTGATGACGATGGGCATGGCTCAGTGATTGCTGAAGAAAAACTAGAAAGTCAAGAACCTTACTTGGGTCTGCACTACCCAGAGTCGGATATACCCAAACCAGCAAGAAAATTATTTATTTCCAATTGGATTAGATTAATACCGGATACTCATGCGAGTCCTGTGGAAATTATTCCAAATAATCATCCGGAAAGTCAACGTCCGGTTGATTTGACCAACTCGATTCTTAGAAGTGTGTTTCCTTGCCATATAGAGTACTTGCACAATATGGGCGTGGGCGCTTCTTTGACGATTTCTTTGATTAAAGAAGGAAAACTTTGGGGACTCATTGCTTGTCACCATCAAACACCGAAGTATGTTTCCTACGAATTGCGCAAAGCATGCGAATTTTTGGGTCGAGTGATATTTTCAGAAATCTCTGCGAGAGAGGAAACTGAAGATTACGACTATCGTATGCAATTGACATATATCCAATCAGCATTGGTTGAATATATGTCTCAAGAAGAAAACTTTATTGATGGGTTAGTTAAACATCAACCAAATCTCCTCGATTTAACTGGCGCTCAAGGTGCAGCTGTCTGCTTTGGTGGTAACTACACCTTGATTGGCGAGACTCCTAAAGAAGAAGACTTAATTTTTTTAGTTCAATGGCTAAAGAATAACGTCAAGGATGAAATCTTCTATACAGATTCTCTGCCGCGCGTATATCCAGATGCTGAAAGGTTTAAGAATGTCGCCAGTGGAATGCTCGCGATTCCCATTTCTAAGCGAAATTATGTTTTGTGGTTTCGCCCAGAGGTGATTCAAACTGTCAATTGGGGAGGTGATCCCAACAAGGCGTTTGAGTTAAGTCAGTCAGAGGGGAATTTACGCTTGCGTCCGCGTAAATCTTTTGAACTGTGGAAAGAAACAGTTCGTCTCACCTCTTTACCGTGGAAACCAGTGGAAGTAAAAGCAGCACTGGAACTGCGCAAAGCAATTGTCAATATTGTGCTGCGTCAGGCAGATGAATTAGCACAGCTTGCACACGACTTGGAACGTTCCAACGCGGAACTGAAAAAGTTTGCTTATGTAGCTTCACACGACTTGCAAGAACCACTTAATCAAGTGGCTAACTACGTGCAGTTGTTGGAGATGCGCTATCAAAACCAACTTGACGAAGATGCGAATGAGTTTATTACCTACGCCGTCGAGGGAGTCAGTTTGATGCAGACGCTGATTGACGACGTGCTGGCGTACTCTAAAGTGGATATGCAGGCAATTGAATTTCAACTGACTGAGGTAGAAACAGCTTTAGAACGCGCCCTAACTAATTTACGCAAACGCATTTCTGAAACTGGGGCTGTGATTACCTATGATGAGTTACCAACTGTGATGGCAGACAGCACTCAACTGATGCAGTTGTTCCAAAACCTGATTGGTAACGCCATCAAATTCCGCAGTGACAAACCACCAGAAATTCATGTGGGAGCGATTCGGACTGAAGATGAGTGGCTATTTTCAGTAAAAGATAACGGTATTGGCTTTGATCCGCAGTTTAGCGATCGCATTTTCGTGATCTTTCAGCGCCTGCACACGCGGGATGAGTACGCGGGTACAGGTATGGGTTTGGCAATCTGCAAGAAAATTGTGGAGTGCCACCGGGGGCGGATTTGGGTAGAGTCACAAGTAGGTGAGGGCGCAACTTTCTACTTTACGTTTCCAGTTGGAGGACGCGATCGTGAGCGCAGAAACGGACGGAAAGCACAAAACAATCTTTTTGGTAGAAGACAATAAAGCCGATATTCGTCTTATCCAAGAAGCATTGAAAAATAGCTCAGTACCACATGAGGTCGTGACAGTCAGAGATGGCATGGATGCTATGGCTTATTTGCGTCAGGAAGGGGAGTATGCCGAAGCACCTCGCCCCGATCTCATCCTGCTGGATTTAAACTTACCCAAGAAGGATGGTAGAGAAGTCCTGGCGGAAATAAAAGCTGATCCCAATCTCAAACGCATTCCCGTAGTCGTGCTGACAACATCACATAATGAGGATGACATTTTCCACAGCTACGACTTGCACGTGAATTGCTACATTACCAAATCTCGTAACCTTAGCCAGCTATTCAAAATAGTCAAAGGAATTGAAGAGTTTTGGCTGGAAACTGCCACTTTGCCATCGGAATGATAGCAGGGGAAGTAGGGGAAGTAGGGGAAGTAAGAGACTAGAGGGAGAAGAGAAATCATCGGCTCATCTTCTTTTCTCAAGGCTCAGCACTTTCATGCATAGAGGAATGGGGGGTGGAAACACAAGACTATGGCTGCAAGTGACTCAGTAAAAATCCTGTTAATTGAGGACAATCTGGCAGAAGCTAGATTGTTACAAGAGTTTCTGAAGCAAGCCAAGTCCCATGAATTTAGTTTGGTTCATGTGAAGCGATTGAGGGAAGCCCTCCAAGAACTACGTAGGGGAATCTACGATGTTATCTTGCTGGATCTGACGCTACCAGATAGTCAAGGATTAGCGTCCCTCGCGCCTTTGATAAGTCAAGCGCCAAGCTTGCCAATTGTCGTACTTACTAATACTAATGATGATGAACTTGCCTTAGAAGCAGTGCGGCGGGGAGCGCAAGATTATCTTGTGAAACGACAGGTGAATTCAGATTTACTCATTCGCTCCCTAAGCTATGCAATTGAGCGCAAACAAGTTTTAGAAACATTACGCGCAGTCAATGAAAAGTTAGAAATTCGGGTTCAAGAACGAACAGCTGAACTGGTCAAAGTCCAAGAAATCAGCCAGTTTAAATCGGAATTTGTCTCAATGATATCTCACGACATTCGTAGTCCTCTCAATACAATCCAACTGATTGCTGGATTGCTACAAAACAGTGGCGACAAATTGCCTAAAGAAAAAAAAGTTTCACATTTCCAGCTTATTCGTTCAGCAATTAAAAATATGGCTCAACTATTGGATGAAGTTTCATTTATAGGTAGAGCCGATTCCGGTAAACTTTATTGTGAATTTCATCCGCTGGATTTAGAAAACTTTTGTCGCCAACTTGTTGAAGAAGCTCAACTAAGTACGCAGTCAAAGTGCTTAACTCTGATTTTTACTAGTGTTGGCGAATTGGGTGAGACGTTGTGGGATGAAAGCTTGTTACGTCATATTTTGAACAATTTGCTCAGCAATGCAATTAAATACTCACCATTAGGTGGTACAGTGCGGTTTCAACTCATTGAGCAGCAAAAAACAGTCGTTTTCCAGATACAAGACGAGGGAATTGGTATTCCTAAAGAAGACCAACAGCGACTGTTTCAGCCTTTCCATCGTGCTTCAAATGTGGGTAAAATTCCTGGTACTGGCTTAGGGCTGGCAATTGTCAAAAAGTGTGTAGACACATTGAACGGAGAGATTTCAGTTCATAGTGAAGTGGAAGTGGGTACGACATTTGCTGTTACGCTTCCTAAGAAAAATTATGAATTATGAATGATAAAATTTTCAGAAATTATAATTTCTCAAACACCGCACGATAAACAGGTTCACCCTTGTTCATAGTCCCTATCTCCCGTTCTGTAGGCACTGGTAACGGGTTTTCTGCTAACCATTCTCCTGCACCACGTCTTTGGAAACCAGGATGTTCAGCAAAGCGATCGCGCATTTCCACCGCCACAAACTCAATATCCGATTGCAAAAATACAATACCTCCAGGTATGAGAGATTCTGCTAGTTCTACAACTAATTCTGGTTGGACAATTCGCCGTTTCGCGTGACGGTTTTTAAACCAGGGATCAGGAAATTGAATTGTGACGCGTTGTAAAGTTCCTTTGGGTAGAGAAGATAAAAGCGATCGCAACGAGTTATTTACATTGCAAAACAAATAATGGAGATTTGTCAGTCCTAACTCATCGCGCCACTTGTTCGCTTCTATCACTAACGGTTCGCGAATTTCCAAACCCAGAAAATTCCAGTTAGGTTCTGTTTTTGCCATACTCAATAAAAACCTTCCCCTAGCGCAGCCAATATCTAGGTGTAGCGGTTGGTTTGGCTTGGCGTAGATTTTTTCCCATTCTATGGGACTCAGGGGTGTTTGATACTTTTGCGAAAGTGGGTTAACGTGTTGACGGACTCGGACAACTGCCAAAATAAAATCTCCTAATTACAAAATCTTACATCTGTCAATAAAAGACACATGATGAGCGTCCTACTGAGTAGCCCCTTAGACAGAGCCAGAAAGTGGAGGCAACACTTCACTAGAATGTCCCAATTACCATGACAGACAAATTACCTCCTATTTATTTTTACATTCCACAAAAACACTTTTTAAGGGGGTTGGGGGATCTAAAACGAGAGGAAATTGAGTGTTTGAGCGTGATTGTTGAGACGTATGAGCAAAGCGAGCGTGCCTTTACGTGCTATGTGTATAAATGTTAAGCAGGATCGCTGCTACGCAGTGTGACGAGGCAAGGTTATACTCTTTATAAAAAGAGTTTTTTTACACCCTGCTTTTAAAATTGTTATTACGTCAATGACTTCAAATTTTCGCTTTGCTGTGGTCAGCGACTTGCATCTTGCGCTTCCCCATACAATCTGGGATCATCCCAGCCGTTTTCATTTGGTGGAAGTCAGTATTCCTGCATTTGAAAGTGTACTAAAACATTTAACACAACTTAATATAGATTTTCTTTTGCTGCCAGGAGATTTAACTCAGCACGGTGAACCAGATAACCATACTTGGTTACAAGAACGCTTAGCACAGCTTCCTTTTCCTGCCTATGTTGTTCCTGGTAATCATGATGTTCCTGTTGTGATGGCAAATGAGCAATCAATTGCTGTCTGCGATTTTCCTCATTACTACCGTAAGTTCGGCTACAGCAATACGGATCAACTTTACTATACTTGTCAGTTACTGCCGGGTGTTAGGCTCATCGCTCTGAATTCTAACTCTTTTAATGACCAAGGACAGCAGATAGGACGTTTGGATACCCAACAGCTACGCTGGTTAGAAGAGGTTCTGGCAGGGGCTGGTGATGAATTGGTGTTAGTCATGGTGCATCACAATGTTGTGGAACACCTGCCCAATCAGTCACGCCACCCAATGGCAAATCGTTATATGTTACAAAATGCACCAGAACTATTGCAGGTGCTAAAGCGCTACGGCGTTAGGTTGGTGTTCACGGGACACTTGCACGTTCAAGATGTTGCGTATTGCGAGGGCGTATACGATATAACAACAGGTTCTTTGGTAAGTTATCCTCATCCTTACCGAATTTTGGAGTTTCACCAGGATAATCACGCAAGGCAATGGTTGCAAGTTTTATCTTATCGCGTCAAATCAGTACCTGATTTTCCCAATTTGCAACATACATCAAGGAAGTGGATGGGCGATCGCAGTTTTCCCTTCCTGGTTAAGTTGCTCACTCTACCTCCCTTAAACCTGCCAATGTCGCAAGCAAATGAACTGGCTCCGAGTTTACGCGAGTTTTGGGCAAATATGGCTGATGGAGATGCTGTGTTTGATTATCCTCATTTTCCACCAGAAGTGCGTCGCTACTTTGAGAAGTATGGCGCGATCGCCCCTAGCGGAACTCCATCCCTCATCGATAACAATACTACGTTGTTGCTTTAGGAAAGATAACGGAGATAACGGAGAAATTTAGCTGCCTCATCCCCCTCATTTCCCTACCGCACGGCAAATTCCAAATACGGAGGTGTAATTGTGTAGCAAAGTAGTGCCACCTACAGGACCGATTTCACCGCCACAAAAGAAACCTGCTAAGGGGATATTTTTGAGGTAACGCCTAAAGAGCTGAGAATCAAAATTGGGTTTTCCGTAGAGTCCTTCACCTCGCCCCACACAGGAAAACATGAGCGCACCGACAGCAGACGGTTTTGGGGCTTGTTGTTTTTGATAACTCTCCAGAAGGAATTCCAAGTCTTCAGCAGAAGCTTGAGCATCGCGCAAGTGGAATTGCAAACGCTGTCCTGGTCGAACGTAATCTGCAATGGCAATTGCCCCAGCTGAAGGGTCTACCCCAAGAATGCTACGAATTAAAAAGTCTCCCTGGAGCAAATCTTGCTTGAATTCATCCATTGCCAACCCAACAAACAGCGAGTGTTGTGCCAGTATCCGGTCTTCTTCGCCCAGATGAGAAATCAAATCTCGCAAGACAACCAGGGGTACTTGCTCATCTAACTCTAGGATGATGTTGCGATCGCCTTTTGTCACTTGGTATGTCTTCCCAATCGGTCGGCATCCTTGTGCCACAATGGTTTCCAAGACAATATTGCCACTCAAAGCTATGCCAAGTGTTCCCTCTCTATACACTTGGTCATTGTGAAATAGAGCGATACGACCTCCCATTCCGCCGCCGCTTGCCTGTCCTCCCACTGTTACCGACCCAGGATAAGCAAAATCTATTCCTTGTAATAAATCGTTAATTCCAGAGGAAAATGCCCCGGACAGCAAGATGAACTGAGGCGCTGGCGATGGTGGCACACCTATCAAATCAATCCAATTATCCGGCGAACTGTCTAAGTCGGGTATTTCTTCAGGAACAACATGAAAAGCTTTAATATTCACTTCTGGAAGGTGCGCCAAAGTCAAACTGAGGGCAGGTTCTGCTTCCAACTCTTGGGTTTGTCCCCATTCAGTTGTGCCAATGACACCACCACCACTACAGCCAATTAGCACAGGCACTGAAAGTCGCTCAGCAAGCAGGGGCAACAGCCGGGAGTACTCACTTGTAAAGGCAGACGAAATGAATACCAGCCCTAAATCAGCAGGTGCTGTTAACGACGAGACAGCCTGTTGTACTACATCTGCAACAGCCGCTTCCAAAGAAGGACGGGTTGACAAGGCGTTTGCCCACTGCATTTGGTCTGCCATGAGTTTTACACTCTTTCTCTTTTTAGGCTAATCGTTTTCTAATTTCTATCCTGTGGAATCCTATTTGCATCCTACACCACTTGACGCAATCCCTTTGTACCCCCACTTAATAACCTTTCCATCTTAGGAAAATACGCCTTTCATCTCCTGCTACTTGCATCTACAAATATTGTATAATTTATCTTCCACACTATATTCTCTAAAATCTTAAAAGATCAGCACAAATAGAGTCTTAGTGGTACGGTTCACTGTATTAGTGATGAAGTGTATCCCCACCTACTGGTGAAACTAATTATAAGCAAACAACAGTAAAATGGGGAATGATGGTGCAAAAAACTGTCATTTTGAATTTTTTCTATACTTGTATTGAAAACACAACAAGACTAGCGAAATGAGCAACATTCAAGACAAAATCCAAGAAGAAGTTGAACAAGCTCGTGCTGCGTGTGATACTTCAGGTAGCAACTCCCCTGAATGTGCTGCGGCTTGGGATGCAGTAGAAGAACTGCAAGCCGAAGCCTCCCACCGAAAGCAATCTAAGCCCAAGACCTCTCTTGAGCAGTACTGTGATGCCAACCCAGAAGCAGATGAGTGCAGGGTTTACGAAGACTAAAAATTGGCTCGACCAATTTTATTGCTCGCTGGTTTGCAAGCAACCAAAATGTATTTACTGAGTAGCTTGCACTTTACCGACGTTTTTGTCTAAAATCTCACTCCAACCTTTTCCATCCTGTGTAAAAGACGGGAAATCCAGGTAGCGAGTGAGATTTTCTTGTGAACCTGCGTTCATATCAAGAACTGTTTCTTTCTCCAGAATCATATGAAATAGGGAGATGAGAAGATAGTCTGAAAGTCAATGCAATAGTCATACACCTATTGACTATTACACTAAAGTTTTTGATTTATCATCAAAAAAAAATATGAATAATGAAGTCTGGTTTCGTCCCCTTGTCTGGATGGACTACCGATTAGCAGTATTATTTACGGTGATTATTCCCATAATTCTCCTAATTTGGGCATTTGTAGAAAAAGCCGAAACGATACAACGGTTGCTGATGATTTACTGGCGAGTATCGAGTTTGCTGGCAATCACCCTTTATTTGACCATAGGAGGGTTTGGAGTTAGTTTTATCTCTGGACTGATGGCTCGTATCCTGATACCCATTTCGCTGTGGTTCTGGGTAGATCTCAACGATGAAATTGAGTATCAGCCAAGTGGACCTCTAAAGTTGCTTTTCACCTCGTGGCGCTGGGCGACAAGCGTCTATTGTATTTTGGGCGCACTTGCCTTTATACCTTTTTTGGTTTGTGCTTTTTCCGGAAGTGCGATCGCCACTCCCTATTGTCACGTTTGGTTCGAGGCACCGTTACTTTTTAAAGATTATTTCCACGCCAACAGCAAACCCGGATTTCTCGGCTTTCTGGGCATCGTTGGTTTAATCATTTATGTACTTTACTTAACCTACTTCGTCCTCGTCAAACTAGGCAAGCAAGGACGCTCAGCGACACCGCAATAGCCAAAAAGCCATTAGCAACAACAGTTCAAAGCAACGAGCAATCAGGAGCCAGCTCTGGCTCCTAGGCATTCAGTACTCAGCAGTTTTTCAATGAACAGTTCTATTAACAAGCGTTTGGAACAATATACCGCCAAACGCCCCCAAGAAGTTTTGATTGTAAGTGTGGAAATTGCGGGTGAGCAAGACGAAATTGCCATCTTTAAAGGCTTTTCCAGCTCTTTGACGCGCCCAACCGCATTTGATCCCGATGTGCCTGTGCTGCCAGATGAAGCAAAAATTATCAAAATTGACCGCGTAGCAAGTCCTTACAATCCTGAAACACCCCGTTATATTCAACAAGGACTTTCTTGGGACAATATGCAAGTCTTATTATCAGAAGTGGGAGTGTGAAAAATATCATTCTTGCTTATGCCAGTGTATCAAAAATCATATAAGTCGAGCAATAAAACATACCTGCCATTGGCTCTGTCCTATTTACTTGCGACTGCCAAATCATTGTAAAAAGTAAGACCGCTTGTACGTTAATGGCAAAATTATGTTAATTTAATATGAATAATCTTAAGAACTGAGAATCAAGCTATAATTTGTTACCAATCTAGGGTAAGTTTTTCTTTTTAATACCATTTACACATACGATGAGCTAGGCAGACGCGTTTCAGGTCGCGTTTGGTGAGGGTTTATATTACCATCACAGCTTAAAAGCGCAGAGAAATGGTATTGTTACAGACTTGCTGAGCGACGATTTTTCATTACACTCACACCTTCCCTGTCATGAATACTGCGGTGACTCTACCAACAGAACAAGCGCCTCAAAAAGAGGAATATTTGGGGCAGCTCAATCGCCAAATGATTGTAATTCTCGATTTCGGTTCTCAATATTCAGAACTGATTGCCCGCCGAATTCGTGAAACTCAGGTATATTCTGAAGTCCTTTCCTATCGCACCACAGCTGAACAATTACGTCAACTCAATCCCAAGGGGATTATCTTTTCTGGAGGTCCCAATTCAGTTTATGACGGTGGCGCTCCCCACTGTGACCCAGAAATCTGGAATTTGGGAATTCCGATTCTAGGTGTATGTTACGGTATGCAGCTGATGGTGCAACAGCTGGGCGGGGAAGTTGCAAAGGCTGACAGAGGTGAGTATGGCAAAGCGTCACTATATATAGATGATCCCACAGACTTGCTCACCAACGTTGAAGATGGCACGACGATGTGGATGAGTCACGGAGACTCAGTCACTCAGATGCCAGAAGGGTTTGAATTGCTCGCACATACAGAAAATACTCCCTGTGCAGCTATTGCTGATCACAACAAGAAACTCTACGGTGTCCAGTTCCATCCAGAAGTCGTGCATTCTCTTGGTGGTCTCGCTTTAATCCGTAACTTTGTATACCATATCTGCGAGTGTGAACCTACCTGGACGACTGCTGCTTTTGTTGAACAATCAATTCGAGAAATTCGCGCTAGAGTCGGCGATAAACGGGTGCTGTTGGCGCTTTCTGGAGGAGTCGATTCTTCAACCTTAGCATTCTTGCTGCATAAAGCAATTGGCGACCAGTTGACTTGTGTGTTTATCGACCAAGGCTTTATGCGAAAGTATGAGCCAGAGCGATTGCTCAAACTGTTCCAAGAACAGTTTCACATTCCGGTAGAGTATGTCAACGCTAGGGAACGGTTCATTTCTGCACTCTCTGGCATCACTGACCCGGAAGAAAAGCGTCGTATAATTGGACGCGAATTTATCAGTGCTTTTGAGGAAACATCTAAAAGCCTTGGACCGTTTGATTATTTAGCTCAAGGCACGCTTTATCCAGACGTTATTGAATCCGCTGATACCAACGTTGACCCGCAGACTGGGGAACGGGTAGCAGTGAAAATCAAAAGCCATCATAACGTTGGTGGATTGCCCAAAGACCTGCGATTCAAACTGGTGGAACCGTTGCGGAAACTTTTCAAGGATGAAGTTCGCAAAGTAGGGCGTTCCATTGGCTTGCCAGAAGAAATTGTCCAACGCCATCCTTTCCCTGGACCAGGTTTAGCGATTCGCATTATAGGCGAAATTACTGCTGAACGGTTAAATATTTTACGCGATGCCGATTTGATTGTGCGTCAAGAAATCAACCAACGCGGTTTATACCACGACTACTGGCAAGCATTTGCCGTGTTGTTGCCAATTCGCAGTGTCGGTGTCATGGGTGACCAACGTACCTATGCTTACCCCATCGTCTTACGGATTGTGACCAGTGAAGATGGTATGACCGCTGATTGGGCGCGTGTACCTTACGATGTCTTAGAAGTGATTTCTAATCGGATTGTAAATGAGGTGAAAGGCGTTAACCGAGTAGTATTCGATATCACCTCTAAGCCGCCTGGAACTATTGAATGGGAGTGATACATTTTATAGCGCTTCTCATTTGAATGAAATACAAATTTATCTGTGTTCATCTGTGTCCATCTGTGGTTTTTATTTCTTGGTGTATTGCACCCAATTGAGAACGGCTATAAATTACATAACCTTTGTAGAGACGCGTCAAATAACGCGTCTCTACAGATTGTCCAATCTTCTACTCACGGCTAAAAGGTAATTTGGTTGGATTGGTATGTAGGTGGTTCGACATGAATCAAAATCCTGACTGGGTTGAAGCGTTCTTCTAGTCGCCTTTCGACTTCCTCAGTGATGCGGTGTGCCGTTTCTACGTCAGGTGCATCCACTATTAAATGCATTTCGATGAAGACTTGGCGACCAAGAACACCGCGAGAGGCAATATCGTGACAGTTGACGACACCAGGAACACTAAGGGCAATATCATGAATCACTTCTGGTGCGATCGCCATCTCGTCAACCAGCCAAGGTAAATTTTCTTTTAAAACTGACCAGCCACTCCAAAATACCAACAAAGCCACTGGAAAAGCCAAAACTAAATCCAGCCACTGAACACCCAGCCACACTCTGTAAAGCATCAGCTAGCAAGCTGAGAGAACCTGTTACATTGCCTACTAGAGCTTTTAATACCATGACAAAGATGTTAAGTAGTAGGGTAATAATTAAAACCTTTCGCACTGCGGCGCGGTTATCCTGAGTCATAAAGTATTTTTAATATTAACTAGATAATTTTAAGTATAGATAAGATGTCAAAAATCTTTCTCATCCTTTTGTAATAAGGATTTTATCTCTTGATTAAATAAACATTTTACAGAGGTTGATTGAGAAGATTTTTAATTTATATTGAATATATTCCTTTTTGAATTAGCTATAGTTTTCCCTATGTAACTATATTCTTTTGCATTAAAAGTAGGAATATTTTGCTCACTTTTAGACCCCGGATTTCTCAATGGAGAAATTATTTGAAATTTATAATTTTGAATTTTCAACTCCCCCTAAGCCCAAAGGGTACCCCAGGCATACAAAGCGCCTTGCCCGTAAGCGCAAGCGCCCACTATGTGTGTCCGTCAGGACTTATGCCTTTCGTGTGCTGCAGGCTTACTTAGGGGTTGACCACCTCTTCCGGTAATATGAATTATCTAGAAGTTTTGATAAATACCTCATGCCCAATCATCTGACATTGAACCTGGTTGAAGGTTCTGTCTCTTTTAGTTTTTCTCCCGAAGCAGCACGGGAATTCAAAGCAGCACTCGATGAATTGATGCAAAGCCTCAAAGCTGTCGCCGCTAAAACCTCTGGTGGCGGTAAACCGAGTCCCCAGCGTCCAATGGAATATCGTTATACGGGAGATGTCTTTTTAGAAATTTTTTGTAATCCCAATATTTGGCCCACTCCCTTTGCTGCCAAAGTCCTGCTGACCATCCGCGATGCTACCATTCGCTTAACGACAGAAGCTGAACTAACCCGCGTCATAGAAGACATCAACCAGTATCTGGAACAAGTAGGGTAACTTACCGATACATTGGGAAAGATGCAAAATTACCGGAGCAGTTTCTAATATTGAACTGCTCCGGTATCAACACGCCGAAATATGGTATTAACACCGCTCAATAAAATCTAGAGAAATCTAAAAATATCATTCAAACGTGGCTAACCACGTTCAGGGATAAACGGCAATCTCCTTATTCCCTGGTTTTGTGACATCGGGAATTACTTTTAAGGTGTCCCCTAATTGATTTGGTTTTAAACCATCTAGGGGATAAACAAGATAAAGAACTTACGCTCCGGTTTTACGGCTGCTTTATCTTAAGTAACTCTACCGGAATTTCAGCATTGAAACCTAGATTTCTCGCTTATTTTTGAGCGACTGTTTTAAACCCTAGAGTCATTACATCGAATGTGCAACCACACTTCCAAGCATTAACCGCACAAATGGCTGCAAACCGGATGTAGCAAACGAAAGTTTCCACAAAACACTTTTGTATCGATCTAGAGATGGGATATTTGAGATTTCGGGCTGGGAAAGGCTCTTAAAAAGCAGAGATTATCCTTGAAAGCGAGCGCAGCTTGAGCGTTAAATCTCTTGTCTAATCCATTCATCCAACTATAGATTCCCACTCCAAAACCGAAAATCACGCAACAGATTAAATAATTAGTCGTTTTCCCACTCTTCGCGACCAATCAGATCGGCAATGCGATCGCGCAGCAAGAAATCACACTTTTCCAGTTCGCATTCAATGCATACCCACTCTCTAGCCGGGATATATTGGCACAAGGTATAGATTGGCTGCTGTCTGCTCACCAACCCCTTTTGCACTAGCCGCCGTGCTTCATCTTGTATCACGTCTAGAGAGTAGTAACTGATAGAAGGCACCGTATTCACACTCATGGTTTTTGCTCACAATTTAACACGTAAGTAGTGTTCCCAAAATTTAGCAGGAACGAACATTGCTAGAAATAGAAACTGTCGTCGAAGTTTTGTAGTTTTATATACGGAACTATTTTCATTTTGACGCTACATATCCTCAAATTATGTGAAGAAATATGAAGAAAATCAACAAATCCTGACATTTGCTCATATTGTATTGCATACAAACAAATAGTGGTAGTTGATTATTTTTGCTTATGTGGTTGAGAGACTTATTTGGTATCAGTCTCCGATTGGCACTCACCATTTTAGACACTGTTTTGCATGTGCAAGAAGTTTTTACCCAACCGATGAATTACATACCAAACAAGGTACGTAAAGCGCAGTCTTGTGCTGCTGGCATTTGTCCATAGGAAAATATGCCAGGAATATCCGCCTTAAGCAAGGGTATAAACTGCTGCAAAACATAAGGGCTACCGTACAATACAAAGGCTTGTAAGTCATCGGTCGTTAATAATTTCTTAAATAAATCTTCTGCTGCTTTAGTCAGTCCTGCACTTGAGCGAAAGGGATTCCCTCGGATAAACATTTGTAGCAAAGTAGGATGGTTTTGCTCTAAGTTGCTAATAGCTTGAGTATGGCAATCAATGATTTGAGTCTCATATCCCATTTGGGCGGGTAGTGTCATTGCTGGTGCCAATTTGTTCAAAAAATCACAGAGAAATAAGTCATCAACGACAATCAGGTTGCGTAGAGCTAGTGCAGACTTATTATTAAGTTTGATTGTCTTTATAAGTTTATCTAATGATAACGCAGAGCCATGAATGATTTGACTATGTTGCAAAATCTCAACAGTGGTGTTGAGAGCGTCATTTTGTGCTGTGGACTCGATAAAGTTTGTGGGACTCACTGGCTGATGAAATTTGCTTTTTGCTTGCCAAATACGCTCAACAGACTCTCGAATACGCGATCGCGAAATCCGACCACTTTCAACCGCCGTACATACACCGTTAATCGCCTCTTGGGGATCAACAGGCATCAGCAAAATATCCGCACCCGCTTCCACTGCCATCACAGGAGCAACCGAAGCCCCATAGCGGTTGGCAATAGCACCCATCACCAAGGCATCTGTGGTGATCAAGCCTGAAAATCCTAGTTTTTGGCGCAACTGCCCTGTTAAGATCTTGTGTGACAAAGTTGCTGGTAGTTCTGCATCCCAAGAAGGAATCAGTAGGTGAGCGGTCATGACTGTATCCACACCCGAGGCGATCGCACAAGCAAAAGGTGGCAATTCCACTTCTGTCAGTCTGTCTGTAGAGTGTGGGATTAGAGGCAAATCTAAATGAGAATCAACCGCTGTGTCCCCGTGTCCCGGAAAATGCTTTGCCGTTGTTAGGACAGGATGAGTTTTTGCACCACGAATAAAGGCACAAGCCAACTGACTCACTTCATCTAGCGTTTCGCCAAAAGCGCGAACATTAATAACAGGGTTATCAGGATTATTGTTCACATCCACCACGGGAGCTAGTACCCAGTTAATGCCAATCGCTAAGGCTTCTTGTGCAGTAATCGCTCCCATTTGTTGGGCATAATCCAAAGCCAACTTTTGGTCTTTGCGGAAAATAGCACTCAGTGCCATTGGTGGCGGAAACCAAGTTGCCCCTCCAAAACGCTGTCCGACGCCTTCTTCGATATCAGCGGCAATCAGTAAAGGAACTTTTGCCCAATTTTGCAATTGTTGTGTTCTGATAGCTAATTCCCCAGCACTAGCCCCCAGCAAAATCACTCCACCAACGCCCAAATCTTGCACCCAATGTTGGAGTGTTGCTGCTGGTGGTTCCCAAACAGGATATTGAATTTGGTGGTCAAATAAAAAACCAGAGGCACGAACAACGACCATCTGGGCTACTTGTTCGGCTAGGGAGAGTTTATCTATATCGGGCAGCATAAGCAATTCAAAATTCACTCATTCAAAAAGGAAAAACCTAGCATAACAACCATAAGTACCGACAGCATTTAGTGTTCCATGTCATTACAGCGCCCTTCAGAAGTAGACACCAAAGGACTAGTAAATACAAAGAGTATATTTTAACTCCCCTATCCCTAAGCCATGTATTAGGCATATTTAAACAGACGCGACATGGTCGCGTCTGTAAAATGCTTGGCTGGCGTACCTTAATTAATTGTTGTTTACGTTACTTAATCTTTTGCAGACAATTCTTCATCTTGATTGAAGCTGCCCTCATTTTCTTCTGCCAGATTTTCTGGCTGACGTTTTTGCTCAAGTTGATTTAACAGCGTTAGCACCTTGCTACCGCGTTCTATAGAACGGTCTTCAATAAATACCACCTCTGGCGTGCGACGCAGACGCACTCGTGCACCGAGTTCACTGCGGACGTAAGGAGTCGCCGACTTTAAACCAGCCATTGTTTCTGCCTTGGCTTCCTCTGTGCCATAGATGCTGACGTAGATTTTTGCGTGTTGCAAATCTCCAGACACATCAACGTCAGTAACGCTTACCATTCCTGTCCCCACACGGTCATCCTTGATGCCATTGAGTAACAGTTGGCTAACTTCCCGTTTTATTAATTCAGCAACGCGGGAAACGCGGCGATCTGTAGCCATAAAAATTTGCCTCCTCACAGAGGATTTACTACACACTACATAAATACGACTTTGTGAGAGGAGTCTACCTCCCACTACAGTCATAGTCTAAATTGTACTCAAGCCAAGCATTGCACGCAGGGTGAGACCTATGAAGACGAGAGCACCTGCAAAGAAGCCCAAGACAGCTATTGAGGTGACTGGGCGTTTGAAAAGCGGTGCCAAGGGCGCAAAAGCATTTAAGAACACGCCTAAGAGGGTTGTAATGAAGTAGCGGAAGTAGCGAACAACGTTCTCCCAAAATCCGTCAAACATCTAGATTTAGACCACCTTGTTATATACGATACGTTTGTTTTGATGGCTTTGTTTCTTTAAATTGTAATCTATACATTAAACAATTGATAATTTAATATAATATATAATTGGCTCATAATATATGGCTAAAATTAATTAGTTAAGTTTCCGTTAAATGTTAAGTGAAATTTCTAAACACAATTTTCCACGTCCCTTTTTAAAATGGGCTGGAGGTAAAAGCAGAACCATACAGCAATATATTCCCTATTTTCCCAATCATTTCAAATCTTATTACGAACCATTTCTAGGTGGCGGTGCTATTTTTTTCTATTTGCAGTATCATCAACAAAGCAAAGCTATTTTGACTGATGTCAACGCCGAATTAATTAATACTTATTTATGTGTCAGAAATAAAGTTGATGAATTAATCAGCCTTCTAAAAGAGCATGAACGTCAACACAATCAAAATAAAAAAGAGCATTACTACAGTGTACGAGCTAACTCTGAAGGGACTGATTTACAACAAGCTGCTCGTCTGATTTATCTTAATAAAACCTGTTTTAATGGACTTTATCGGGTAAACTCCCAAGGGAAATTCAATGTGCCATTGGGTAAATACGAAAATCCTAAGATTTGCCAAGAGGATTTACTGTATGCAGCATCGAAAGCATTGCAATGGGCTGATATTCAAGCTTGCGATTTTGCAGATGTGGTAAAGTATGCAAACACCGATGATTTTGTCTTCTTCGACCCTCCTTACTATCCCATTAGTAGCACGAGTTATTTCACAGCTTACAGTCGTTATTCTTTTAATGAAAAAGACCAAGAACGTTTAAGAGATACTTGTGCAGAACTAGCAAGCCGTGGTGTCAAAGTCATGGTATGTAACTCTGACTGTGAATTTATTAGAAAGATTTACACAGAGATAAATTTTAAGATCTATTTAATAGAAGCAGCACGTTGTATCAACTCTAATATCAAGAAGCGAGGAATGATTTACGAGTTATTAATCACATCTTACTGAAGATGTTTATTTGCCCAAGCAATAAATCTGTCTAAGGTATGAACTGCTAATAAATTGTGATTGTCAGTGACTCTTTGTTTGAGCCAGTCAATTGCTCCTTCCCTCATTCCTTCTCCACCTATTACGACAATAGTCGGTGCATGGTAAGAGTGCTGAATGTTTAAGTTCAGGTAAGGAAATTTTTCATCAACCGAACCACTACTTTCCTGCCATTTACATTCAATAATTAAGCCAGATGGCATAGCAGGTAATCCAACAAGATAAAAGTCTACATAAACGTCAGTTTGATAAATTCCAGTTCCTATGTAAACTTGCTTGGCATAGCGTTTTGGTAAAAGAATAGAATTTAAAAGAAAATCTTTTTGCAGTTTCTTAGAGCCATAGGAACATACTTGGAAATAACCATGTGCCCTTAATGTCGTTTCTACATGATTTTCTAAAATCTCACCAGACTTATTTGCCCTTGCGCCTTGAGTCCTAGTCATATTGAGTCCTTGTACCAATAGCCCCTAGATTCTAGGATTCCACGGAAGCAGTGGAAAATGATCGGTTACTTAACATCAATTTTCGATTTAGGACGCTGATATGTAGAAAGTTTCCCTAACTAGTACAGACGTATTTAATACAATTGTATTAAAGCATTGCGGTTTTTCTTTATGTCGAATACACCAAATTATAGGGGCAAACAGCCGTTTGCCTATACATATCTATCGTATTTAATCGAAAACCGCTATAAATTGTATTGCGGCTCACCTCTTCCAACATATTTGAAAGTAGAAGTTAATTAAGTGTAGTTCCTAGCTTAAGGAACACTGCACAAATAACTTACCTTTTTTAATCGCTGAAGTCCTGTAAATCAAGACTTACATTTCTTAAAACAGGTAAGTTATTTCTCGGCGGCTCCTAAGATTCATTCACTTTTTCCTGCAACATTTGATAACTCTTCAACCCTGGTATTCCTCGTTTGTCTCCCCCATCATCCTCCTCTATCCTCCACAGGCGGAGGGAAGAGAAGGAAAAAAGTTTTTTAGGGAGGAGAAAAGTAGATTTCTTAGTTGTAATAAGTAAGAAATAATTTATCTTTAACATTTAAACAAACAGGATAAAGTCTGGAAACTAGACAACGTTGCTTTCTTTATTGATACAAGTTACCAAGACTTTAGCCTATCTGAATTTCAGTGTTACTGTTCCGGATTGCCCATGCCATTTCTAACATTTGAGTCCAGCGCTTTTGGAGTTGTTTAGGAGTGCATTTGATTGTTTTGGCTATTGCTTGATCGCTGTATTTTGCAGTTTTGAGTTGCAAGATTTGCTGCTGCTGTTCAGAAAGTTGGCTCAAAAATTTTTCCCACTGTTGAGAGGATAAACCCAACTTATGTTCTAAACCTGCACCCAACCATTGATGTACTAACTGCCAGTGGTGTTGCTTGGCGAACTTTTCTACATGATATTTAAAACGCTGTTGCAGATAATCGCGCTGGCGGCTAGTTAAACCCAAAATTTGGTCGATTTCTGGTGCTGAGAAATCTTGGAGTTTTAATGATAGATAGTCTACGCAGTCAGATTGACCTTGACCTTCTAGATATTTTACTAGTTCTGAAACGACGCGATCGCGCTCGGACTCTTCAGCAGGATCGAATTTAGGTTGTGCAACCATTTGAGAGCGAACCTGTTGAACTGCTGAGTTGCGCTGATAAGATTCTGCTTCTTCGCTCTTGGCGGACTCAACAGCGCTTTCGATATCTACAGTTGTTTCCTGAGGCAAACGACGGGCAAAACCTTGGGCACGCAATATAACTAACTGCTGGTTATTACCGCCAGGTAAATTGATGCGGCGCTTAGCATACTGCTCTGTAAACCCCATGTATTCTGCCAGTTCCAATTGAGTACGCGGGGTGTAATCCTCAGGTAGTTCGTTTTCCCGCCGGAAAGCCTTGATAGCTTCCAGATAAAATGCCTGTAGAAAATCTTCAATCAGGTTGTAACGAGCCTCAAACCCTAACTCGGACTTTGATGTCGTAATGTGTCGGTAAACCATTGCGCCCAGTTGGCTATGTAATTCTACGCGACCTTTTTTTGAACCCAATTGATAGTAACGCAGGCATTTTTGTAAACGATGCCTTGCCAAAGTCACCAGCCAAGACTTAATTTCTCCTGAGGTTTGGATACGGGAGCTTTTGTTGCAGATGCGTTCCACTTCTTTAGCTATGCGCTTTGCTACAGCTTGCACGCACCTAGGTGCTGTTTTTACCTGAAGTTGCATTTCCTTACACAGCAGTTGCACTAGAGCATCAGCATCTACCTGAACTGGCTGTTCAGTCGAAACGTGGCGGTTTAAAGAGGGTGTAGACGTGGCTAGATTGGCGAGGTTTGCTTTCATGACTTTTCTACAAGTGGTATTGCACCGTAACGACAATGCACAAGACAGCACTGCCAAGGCATACGCCAGTAGGCGAATCTCTTCGATGATTTTCATCCATCAAGAGTCGCCCTCAGCACTGCTCACACATATGACTGTAAAAGATCCGAAAAAGTTACAGTGTTGGCAGTGTGTCGGTTTTTTCACAAGCCACTAAAAAGTAACTTGCACACGGAGATCCGCCATGACGCAAAAGTACTCCAAATCCTTACTGCTCCTAGGTTTATCGCAATTTAAGTCATACCTCCTGCCAATGTAGTAGGTATGACAATCTGAAAACTGGAGCCAGTGGCTTTCTTTTTGCGAAATTGACAGATGAGCGTGTGTAGTTTAATATTTATACCCATGCTGCTGCTTTTTCCCAGCCTAAACCCTGCCGCACAATAATTGGTCTTTCTCCTGTTAAGTCCAAAATGGTAGAAACTTCATACTTCGGTTCCTCACCAGTGTCCACAATTACATCTACCAATTTGTCCAAACGGTCAAATAGCTCTACTCGCGATAAGTAAGGTTGTGGTTGTATCCCATTGGAATCATCATCTATTTCATCATCCGGTGGTAAATGTGCCGAAGTCGAAATAATCGGATTTGCCAGCGCTGACAATAAAGCTTTACACACGGTATGATTTGGTACTCTAATTCCAGTCGTTTTCCGCTTGGGATTTTGCACCAGTCGTGGCACCAACTTGGTAGCAGGTAGCAAAAACGTATACGGTCCTGGAATGAGGCTTTTCATCATCCGATAAGCTGTATCACTTACATAAGCATAAGTCGTTACATTAGAAAGCGAGGGACATAAAAATGTCAGTGGTTTATCATTTGCCAACTGTTTAATTTGCCGCACTCGCTCTACTGCTGATTTAGCATTTAAATCACAACCAATAGCATAAACTGTATCCGTAGGGTAAAGCATCACTGCGCCACGTTGCAGTGCTGCTTGTATTTCCTCTATACGTCGGACTTGGGGATTATCAGGATGGACTTGGAAAATTTTTGCCATAAAAGTGGGAGAGGAGGTTAGTGGTTAGTGGTACTTTTTGACAACAAACGAATGTACAGACGCTTTCATTCAGCACGTTTCTACAATTAACAACTAACAACTAACTACTGACTAAATTATGACTAAATTTGCTTATCTTCAATGTCCGACAGGTATTTCCGGTGATATGTGTCTGGGAGCCGTGGTTAGTCTAGGTGTTCCCTTAGAATATTTAACAGAAAAACTGAACTCCTTAGGGATTGAGCATGAGTATCAATTGAGAGCAGAACTTGTTCATCGTAATGGTCAACAGGCTACTAAAGTTTATGTGGACTTAGTAAACGTGAATCATCACGAGGATCACGAACACAGTCACCATCACGGACGCCACTTGCCAGAAATCGAGCAGATGATTCTCAAAGCTGGGTTGCCATCACGAGCAGAAGCTTGGAGTTTGGCAGTATTTCGGCAACTAGCAGTAGCAGAAGGGGCAGTACACGGTGTAGCACCAGAAAAAGTTCATTTTCATGAAGTCGGTGCTGTTGATGCAATTGTAGATATTGTTGGCACTTGTTTGGGTTTAGATTGGTTGGGTATCGAGAGTAATGATAAAGGATTACCTTTACTGTACTGCTCACCGTTACCAACTGGTGGGGGAACAGTGCGGGCGGCGCACGGTCAGATGGCAGTACCAGTACCAGCAGTCTTGAAGTTATGGGAAATGCGGGCTTGTCCAGTATATAGTAACGGTATTGAACGCGAAATGGTGACACCAACCGGAGCTGCGATCGCCACAACCCTTGCTGTAGACTTTGGTTCTCCACTGCCAATGACCATTAAACAAGTAGGACTGGGTGCCGGTTCAATTCATCTACCACTTCCCAATATTCTGCGCTTGTGGCTAGGTGAAGCAACAAATTTAACAGATAAATTAACTGTCGGTTTTACAGATAAATCTGCTACAACATTCGTTGCCAGTGATACTAGCCCTTTGGAAACTATCTCAGTTTTAGAAACCCAAATTGATGACTTGAGTCCGCAGGCAATAGGTTATGTGTTTGAAGCATTATTTGCCGCTGGTGCTTTGGATGTGTTCACTCAATCTGTAGGTATGAAAAAATGCCGTCCGGGAATTCTGCTGACAGTCATTTGTCATCCAGAAAATCTACATAACTGTGAAGCAGTTTTATTTCGTGAAACCACCACTTTGGGAATTCGTCGTTCAACTCAGCAACGCGCTATTCTTCAACGGGAAATTCAACAAGTAGAAACTGAATATGGTGTTGTGCGCGTCAAGGTAGCTTGGACGGAATCAGGAAACGAAAAAGTGATAGCTAACGTGCAACCAGAATACGAAGACTGTGCAGAACTGGCGCGAAAACATAATATTCCTTGGCGAGAAATTCAGCGGCTAGCACTACAGAATTGGTACGCGCAAAAAACATACAACTCCATCCCTAACCAAATACAATTCAGTTGAGGGTTAGTTGTGACAATTTCATAGCTGTAGAGACGTTGCACTGCAACGTCTCTACTTTCAATTGCCTGACAGGTTTCCTGACTTTACCCCCCAGCAAAAATACTTAACTAGTTCCGAAAGTTAATGTATTTTTTGTAGCAATTTTATACTATTCTTTAAAGCTTCTTTACCAATTTCTTTTTGAAAAAGAAGATATTTGGACAAGGAATATTTGAGAAACAGTTATGACAAGAGGCGACCACATTTACGTTAACTGCGGTGCTTTTACCCATCACGGTATCGATTGTGGTGATGGTACAGTTATACATTACACAAAGACAGAAGAGTACAAATGCATTATTAGCAGTACCTCATGGGATTCCTTTGTATTAGGAAGAAGCGTAAGGGTGATGGAGTACGGTATGTGTGATGCACCAGAGGTTGTCATTCAACGCGCTCAAAGCAGATTAAAGGAAAATGTTTACAACCTGTTTGGTAATAATTGTGAACACTTTGCCAGATGGTGCAAGACTGGTATCCACATGAGTGAGCAAGTTGATCGTGCAGAAGCTTACGCTGGAGGTGCAGCAGGAAGTACGGGTACAGCAATGGCAATAGCTGCCGTTGGTGCTGCTACAGTGCCAGCAGGAGTCGCAATTACCAGCGGTGCTGGAATTATGTCAGGTTTGGCTACAGTAGGTGCAGCTGTTGGTGGTGGTGCTTTAGCAGGTATTGGTGTAATTGGCGCGGCACCCGCCGTTGCCGCCACAATGGGTATGAATCAACTATTAAGAGATGATAAATATTTAACTGACGATGAACGTATGGCTCGTGAAATGGGAAGGAACGCAACAACAGCTGGTGCTGTTGCTGGCACTGCGGGAGTCGTTGGAGCAGTTGCAGCAGCTGGAAGTGTTGCTGGTGTGAGTGCTGCTGGAATCACCTCTGGATTAGCTGCAATTGGTGGTGTAGTTGGAGGTGGTATGGCAGCAGGTGTAGTTATTGCCGCCGCCGCTCCAGTAGCAGCAGCAGCAGGATTAGGGCTTGGTGTTTACCACTTATGCAGATGGCTATCAGAATAACAAACCACCATGTTTAAATATTTGTAATGCAAGTTGCTCATTGAGGCCTAAGCCCGCTGTACAAGCGGGGAAGCACAAACCGATAACTCAAAAGCCCGCGTAGGCGGGCTTAGTTCGTATAGCCCCAGACTTCTAGTCTGGCGGCGCATAAAGGTAGATTGATTATTAACTAATCAACACCATCTTTGATGGCACTACCAACCTTATCAGCAGTGCGCTGAGCATTGAACTTTGCATCGTCCGCTGCACCCTGAGCATTTCTTGCCGCGCCCTTAGCAGCATCGCTGGTGTTGTCTTTGATATTTTCAATGCCTTTGCTGGTTCCCCGTGCAAAATCAGTCGCGCTGCTCTTGGCTTTGTCTGCTGTTTCTTGAGCATTTTGCTGCAGATTCTTGCCTATTTGTTCAACGTTGTCCCCTTTCTTATCCAGGATGCGGCGGGTGGTTTCTCCGATGTTGGCTGTTTCGTCAATGACGTTTTGTTCAGCATTTTGCTTCAGAGCCTCAGCTTTGGCTTTTACCTGGGCTCCCTGTCTTCTGGGGTCTACATCACTGAAATTGTTCATCCCACCTTCGTTGGGAGAAAGGATGTTATCACCTTTGGGAACATACAGTTCAGAATTAGGGGCTGCATGTTGCTCCTCTCCTATAGTTTGACGAGGTATAGTTTGACGAGGTGCAGTTTGACTAGGCGTTGTTGCAGCTACAGAATTGCAAGCTTGTGTAAAAAACAGGATCATTCCTGCCATAAAAGCTGTTAAAACTTTGAGCGGGCGGATGTTTTTTAACAAAGCAATGGCTTTTTTCACAGTGCGACTCCTTGTGTTTGTATGACAAAGTCAAACGTTAACCAAGAACTAACTTGGTATTTTTGTGTCTTGGATTTACTTCAAATCCGGAATCCAAAAAACAGTTTCTATTTACCCACGGCTGGATTCTTTTGCAATTCTGGTCTTGCAGATGCTTCTTCTGCCTTATCTTTCAAAAACCCTGAAGCATCCTGAAATGCTTTCCCAACAGTTTCAAGTCTGTCTTGAATTCGTTCGCCAACATCTCCCTCACGCTGAATTAAACCACCCGGTTCCGGCTTCTCTATGTTTTTCTCAGTTTTGATGGGCAATTCTGATTCTACGTATGCTCTGCCTTCTGGTGTTTCAGCGCCAGGGTAAAGTTTCCCTTCTTTATTAACAGCTGTGGCTACTAGTAATTGTGGATCTAGCAGTAAGCTAGTTTGGTCGAGTCCAGACTTGGACATCTTCTCGTTTGTATACTTGTCCCCACCACCTTTATAGGGATTATTTGCACCGCCAGCTTGCACAGCAGGATTATTTGGATTTGCACCTTGAGTATTAGCTGCATTACCACAAGCCGTGCTTACTATCAACAATAGCCCAGCGAAAAATACAGTCAGAAATTGACGTAGACGCAGTTTTTTTATAAAAGAAGTTAAACTGTTCACCGATTCCTCCTAATCAACAACAAACAAGAAAAATATTTTCAACAAGCAAAATTCTCGCTTAACAGCTTTGTATGGTTCTGTTTACCAGCTAAGGCATCATCATACTTTTGCTTGCTTGAATTTTCTAATATTTGACCAACAATTCCTAAGACTACAAAGCCAAGAGCAAACAATGCCTCTAGCAAAGGTCACATTTTGATTAGCAGTTTTTGACTGTTACTATCTAACTTTAGAGAGATATAAGTTACTATAATTAACTTTTAATTTACTTAAGTCGATTCTGCTTGCTTTAAGTAGTATATGAATATTTAGTTATTAATTTATGCTAACGCAATTAACTTGTTAAAAAATAATAATCTTACCATTTTAATACTTTTGACTATATTTATTTAAGCTAATTTTTAGAAGATAAAATAAATGCCAAATTATACACTCATACACTACCTTGTATATTTACAAAACTTAAAAAATAGAGAAAAAACTTATTAGTAAATATAACTTTTTAATTGATGCAAAAATTTAACTGTTCATACTTAATGATGGTGTTCAGTCAAAACAGATACAGAAATGGAACTCTTGCTTAGTAATTTTTGCCGAAGATATTGGAGTATAAGGCTGATGTACTCTATGATTTGATGTATTTAGTTATTCAGCAAATTTATAAGTGAAATCACTAAAAAGATGAAGAAAATTTTACGGTGGGTAATTTTAGGTGGGACGTTGTTTTTTTTGGCAAAAGCCCTTAAGGATAACTGGCAAGAAGTGACTACCATCCATATTGATGCAGTAGGATGGGCAATTCTTTTGATCGCCACAGGTATCACTTTACTCGCACACACTTGGGCAGGTTGGGTATGGACTTGGGTTCTCAAAGAATTAAATCAACCTGTTAACTCTTCAGAATTTATTCAAGTTTACCTAAAAACAAATATTGCCAAGTATATACCTGGTAATATTTGGCATTACTACGGAAGAATTGTGGCTGCAAAAAATGCAAATGTTTCTACTGGCGCAGCGACTCTCAGTGTATTGCTAGAACCTCTACTGATGGCAGCAGCTGCTTTAATTATTGTCCTAGTCGGCAGCCAATTTATGGCTGAGAAAACCACCATCATCCTGCTCATAGTACAACTACTGGGTTTGCTCGGAGTGCTATGTGTTCTCCATCCCAAGTTTTTGAATAGAGCAACTCGCCTACTGGGGCGCATAAAGGCAAAAAAGTCTACGAACGATACTCCGCAAGCAGTTCCCTTAAGTCTTGAACAATATCCTCTGCGACCTTTACTAGGAGAATTAGGCTTTTTGGGACTGCGCAGTACAGGGTTTATGTTAACTTTGTTTGCCTTGAGTCCTTTGAACTTGAGTCAAATTCCTTTATTGCTTGGTGCTTTTAGTTTCGCGTGGTTGCTGGGGTTAGTGGTTCCAGGCGCACCTGGTGGCTTGGGTGTGTTTGAAGCCACTGCGATCGCACTCTTACAGCAGCACTTTCCTACTGCAGTGGTGATCAGTGCAACTGGTCTGTATCGTCTGGTGAGCATTCTCGCTGAAACTACTGGTGCTGGCTTAGCTTGGCTCGACGAACGGCGTCTTCAGTCCTAACCTTTAAGAAACCAGCACCATTTTCTTCTTAAATTCCTTTTGAATTCTGAATGCGTGAATGCGTGAATTTTTTTAGTGGGGGTGGAGGGACTTGAACCCTCACGACCTTTTACGGTCAACGGATTTTCATTCTCCCGCAGCTTTCACTACTGCCTTACAGGTTAATTTACCCAATCAGGCTTTGAGAATTGGACCCTCCCTTTACCCTCGACTTTACGTTAGGGTAGCTCCCGTCGGGCCTCTGCACCTTCCTTAAAAAGAGTCAAGATTGAGAAGAGTCAAGAAAGAATAAAACTTTCTATCTTTTATCTTCTGTCTTCTATCTTTCTTTTTTCGGCTTGGCTCAGGATTGCCATGTCTGTTACCAGATTTAGGTTTCCCTGAGTTTGAGAGCGGTCACTTGGCGGATTTCTCCATCAAGGCTCAGTTATCTAAGTCCGTAGCGTCTACCATTCCGCCACACCCCCTAACTTATTTAGGAGTCACTTGTTTTGTGGAGGTAACAAATAACCTCCTCATCTATTCCAGCATTAAATGTGTTTTTTGTCCAATTTTGCACTTTTTGCTGGAAAATTTGAGATTCTTGAGATGAAACTGCGCTTTTAGCTTTCACGGACACTTTGCTGAATTCGGGGAATGCCCCTAACCAAGTGTCCTGCCTGACTTGCGTCTTACATTTTTTTTGTCGCACCTTTACAGATGCTTACTCAAGCACTCATTTCTTGTGTTTTGTAGCACTGGTTGTTTATTATAGCATCATATTTAGAAAATACAGCCAAAAATATAAGGCAGGTGAAGCAATTTTTTCTATGTTTATTATTTAATCTTCATGGGGGCAATAACGCTTTCAAGAGCCTAGGCATTCAGCCTATGATGGGAAACAGCACCAACAGGTCTTTTCTACTTAAGAACCAAGAAATTATGGTTGTAGCGCTACTGTATCTGAGTTTGGCTGGAGCTTATCTTCTGGTGGTACCAGCCGCCGTCCTGTTTTACTTAAACCTACGCTGGTATGTGGCTAGCTCTGTGGAACGTGCCTTTATGTACTTTTTGGTATTCTTCTTTTTTCCGGGTTTGTTGCTCCTATCGCCGTTTGTGAACTTGCGGCCCAGACGGCGACAAATTGAAGTCTAACGAAATTGGTAGGTCATAACTCTCATGCGACGCATTGACGCTATCGGAATTGGCTTGGGAATTTTTGTTGCCGGCGGCTCGGCATATGTCTTACTGCGACTAGTAGGCGTAGATAACTTGGAAGCTGGTACTTGGAGCCAAGTTTTATTATTTGTTGGGTTGATTGGCTGGTTGCTAAGCTATGGTTTCCGTGCAGTGGGAAAAAAAATGACCTACCACAAACAACGCGAACAATATGAGCAAGCCTACTTCCAGAAGCGCTTGGAAGAGCTCACTCCCGAAGAACTCGCGAAAATTCAAGCCGAAATAGAACAAGCTCGTCGAGTAGGGAATAAGGAGTAGGGTTAGTCAACAGCAGCACCTTCTCCAACCCTTAACAACGTTGGAGAAGGTGCTGGAAATGGTGCAAGCGACGACTCGCAGTTTGCGATCGCTGCTACGCCGGGCACGGGAGTGCGATCGCTTTCAAACAAGCGCAAGTACCAGATTTTCAAAAACCACATTCGTGGTCTTACTGTTAAGCCGATTGGTGTAGGCTTTGGTATTTCCCAACCAGAACAAGCCCGTCAGGTAGGAGGTTGGAGAGCAGATGCAGTTATAGTAGGCAGTGCTTTTGTCAAACGTTTAGCAATCATACACACCCCAACACGGACCAAATCCCATCTGTTGAATTTTGTCAAAGTCTCAAGCAGCCATGACTACAACTTAAATATAAGCCTAATTACTTAGCTTGCTCCATCAAAGGAGGTAGATTAAGAAACTGTAACACCGAAGTTTTCTTACCTTACTTGGTAGACAATTTAACCAATATCGTCTTGAATATATAAAGCACATATCTAGCGGTAAAAAACTGCCTTATACCGCCACTAAACGTTTAGGTATTATGTGAAAACAAGTAGGTCATAAATTTTATGATTTTTATGAGTGTGAGAGAGTGTCAGGCAGCAAGAGCTGTAGTTTCGTCGCATTTTAGGGGAAAAGGCGATGAGTGAGAGCATGGCATTTATAGGTGGAGTTGCCGTAGCTGGACTGGCGGCTCTGGTGTTACTTAAGGGGGCAGGAGGGAGTTCCCTACAACCTAACTATACAGTTACCTCACAATTACCAACGACTGTGGTAGCGCCTCCAGCAGTGATGCCGCCAACTGCGACTTATCCTGGGCAACCATATCCTAATCCAGCGCCAGTCAGCCCAAATACTGAAGAGCGCGTGCAAATGGAACGCTTCAGATTGGAAAATGAGGGACTTAAGAACGAAAACAATAATCTCAAAACTCAAGTCCAACAACTCCAGTCCCAACTTCAGCAAGTTTACAACTACCAAGTTCAATTAAATCAGCAGCAGAACCAAAATGCAGCTCAGTTGCAGCAGCAGTCTGAAAATCGCTGGTGGTCTTCTCCCGTTGTTTGGGCGGTGGGAGGCATAACTCTGACGATAGGCGGTGGCATTGTGGTCGCTGGTGTCTTGGCTTTGTTTTCACCAAAAGACCGTCCCACTCGTACTGTACAAGTTATTCATCCCTATAACGGTCCTACTCCGCCCTTGGCTCCCGTACGTCGCGCTGAGTTTCTGCCTCCTCGTAGTGAAGTCAGACGAGTTGAAGCACCAGAATACGACGATACGTATTAAAAGTGTCAACATTTAACAGTTAACACGCTCTGAACAAACAGCTATTGATTCTAGGCTATTGACAAGCCTATAAAATTGTGCTTTTTTTACAAGCGCAATGTGAATTGAAGCGCTGTTATTCTGGAATTATCAAGGTGATATCTGCCACGATAATATTTTGTATTTTTAAAGCAAGTGTGGCTCTTGATTCCAGAAAAAGTAAAATGTTTTCTCTTGCGTGTCAAGCGTTATTAGATGTCATATTTATACAAAAAAGTCAAGATACTTGGACAAAGCTTAGCACCAGTTGCTGTGTAACCAGTTTCTGCTTCAAATTGCAACGAGATAACAGACATATAAATCAGAAATGTCTATGAAAACAACAAAGATTAACAAGTGATTTCTTTATAAGTTTTATGTTTTTCTGTAAAGACCCGGATACGGAAAAGACCGAAAATAAATTCTTATATCCTTGATTGCTTCGGGCGAAGCTTTTAGAGAAAGCCGCGCCTTGCGGGATGGGACGGGAGTGTCCGCGCCTTGGCGATTGCGCAAAGCGCAGTGGCAGAGCCAATCGCTAGATAATATTATTAATGTGTTGCCTAAAAATGAAGATTCGGTTAAACAAACTGGTGCATCGTTTCCCGTTTACTGTATTATTCTTCTAAAACGTATTTATTCACTGAGAAATCTAATGATTCTCTTGTGCATGAATTAGGTTTATGCTGGGCTTTACCAGTCACCTAATTCATGCTGCTTTGAGTTGCCCATTCTTCTAGGATTTAGTTTTTTGAAGATATATTTGGGCAGATTGTTGACATCTGGCTAGGACAGCAGAAAATAGCACTCTTTGTGCGGGTTGTTTTCGTGTTTTTCACGCAATTCCTGGACAAATAGTTCTATCATATCTGCGTGAATAGATCTCACGGGGATCATCAATAGTGTTCATCTGCTAAACCCCATAAAGCCAGAAGCTTGTGTATTCGCACAGGGAAATGTTGCACAATAATGTTGCATAATTATGCTCTGGTAGTAAAAAATTCAATATTTTGCAAAGCATAATCATGAAAAAAATGCAATGGTATCAACAGCAGGTCAATAGCCAGCCTCTTGTCTTACAAAAGCAAAAGATAAGGCGTAAATCTCTCAAGAGATTAACAAGCTGCTTTCAGCAAAATGTGAGCAAATACGGAAGAAAATAGTCATCTACGTGCGGTTTTGCTTAGTCATTTTGATGTACTTGTTGGCGTGACACTGTAATACCTGCATAAACCAGATTTCATAGGGTCATCTGTGGTGTTGTTTTGAAACAAGCCCCAATATTCTGTAATGAAATCCTGATTTCGAGGTATGTATATATCTTTTAAAACGAAAACTGCAATTGCTGTGATAGCAAAAGTTAGTTTGGTGATCATTGACATTTTTTTGAAATATGCTCCTTTCAGAAAATATATATTTAAAGATTTTGTGAAAAGAATCGTGAAGAAACAGCAATTGTACGGAAGTACAGATAACCTTGGTGGCTTTTACTGATACGATGCTTTGGGAGCAAGGAAATTTGAAAGTTACAGGAAAAATAACAGACTTGTCGCTTAAGAACCTTTTCTTCGCTTTAGACCTCAATAAATCAGGGGCTTTGGAATACAAATTCTTATTTGGCGACAACTCTAATGTTGTTTGGTTAAAAACCTAAACGTGTTTGGTTGAAAACCCAAACGTTAGACAAACTTCTGCTGTTGCTTGATGCCTTCAATGACATCTATATTCTCATGGCTGAGGCATAGGAGCCTCTTTTTAGCCTTTACCTTTTTAGGTGCTTTTACCTATAAAATTATCCCTTCTGTTGCTCAAACAGGGGTAATCTCAAACACTGCAAATGGTGGTGCAGACAATCTCCCACAAAGAGTAAATTCTAATCCCGTCACTTTTAGAGCGGGTCAAGCTGCGTTGGAGATTATCAAAACAGGTGATAGAGCTGCAGCCGAACCAGGCGACACAGTCGTTTATCGCCTGGCGATTAGAAATACAGGTCGTTCGGCGACAACGAATTTGACGATTACAGACAGACTTCCTCTAGGTTTACGATTTGTCTCCAAGTCGCTTAAAGGTTCTATAGGAGATAGACCTGTGCCTTTGAGGGTGAACACTGCTTCAAATCGGACGGTGACAATCACCTCACAAGAAGGACTCCAACCAAACCAGACTTTGAATGTTGTCTACGCCGCCGAGGTCACACCAGATGCGGTTCGAGGAACTGGAAGAAACTTGGCACAAGCCAGTTCTGGGAACTTGACAAGTAATCAAGCTAGTTATCTGTTGCGGATTCGACCAGGTATTTTGTCTGATTGTGGCACCTTGATTGGTCGGGTGTTTGTCGATAAAAACTTTGACGGAGAACAGCAACCGAACGAACCGGGAATACCAAACGCCGTTATTTACATGGATGATGGCAATCGCATCGTTACCGATGCAAAGGGTCTGTTCTCCTTGCCAAACGTCATCTCTGGTTATCGGTCAGCAACGCTGGACTTGAGTAGCTTACCAGGTTACGCACTGGCACCTAACTTGTACTTCATAGAAAAGAATAGCCAGTCACGCCTGGTGAAATTAGCACCCAGCAGTATGGTTAGGGTGAATTTTGGGGTTACACCGGCGTTTTCAGAGGGTAAGCGATGAAAACAAGAAAGCTAGGAAAAACATTTACCAAAAAAATTGGCAGTGCCGACAACAGCCAAATTTTGTACCTTTCCCTAGTCACTAAGGGGAGTGCAGGCATTTTACCAGCATTGATAGCAGTCACTTTACCCTCTTTTGTTGGCACAGAGGCAAGGTTCTCCAACGCTGCTTTAGCCAGTGCGCCAACGGAAGATCAAGGGCAGACAGTGACATCATTCCAACTAGGGGAAGCAGAGGGACAAGAGGACAAGGAGCACAAGGAGGACAAAGAGCACAAGAAGGACAAGAAGGAATTTACTTTGTTGTCTCCTGCACTCCCCAATTCCTCATCTCCCTCATCATTCTTTTTGTCCCAATCAATTGAAGCTTTCCCGGCTTCCCCATCTCCCTCATCTCCCTTATCTCCCTTATCTCCTTCATCTCCCTCATCTCCCTTATCTCCTTCATCTCCCTTATCTCCTTCATCTCCCTCATCTCCCCTTACTTCCCCGACTCCCCCGACTCCCTCCACTTCACAAACCCCTCCAACGGGGAATAGTGCGCCATTATTACCTTCACAACCGATTACCCAGAACAAAGTCAAAATTGACATTGCACCTGTAGCCGACCCGCGCGTCCAAGCGGATGGGCGCTCTACGATTCAGCTTTCTGGGCAAATAACCGATGAAAACGGTCAAATCATCCGCGAAGATGTGATGGTAACTTTGACCACGAGTGCAGGGAAATTTGTTGGAGCAGACCAAGATAAAGACCAAGGTGGTTTTCAGGTGATGGCGCGGGGTGGTGAGTTTACTGCCACACTGCAATCAGACATCAAACCTCAACAAGTCCGCATTCGCGCAGCGGTAGACAGTATTAGAAAACAATCCCCAGCGCCCAGACAACTGGGGATTCTGGGAGATGCACCATTTGAGCAACAAACAGAGACTTCTGTATTCAACAACTTCAAAAAGACCCCAATTGAGGCTTACACCCAAGTAGAATTTACGACTTATCTCCGTCCATCACTGGTAACAGGAGTCGTGAATTTGCGAATTGGTGCAGGTGGCACTGATTATTGGGGGAGTTTTCGGGATTTTCTTGACCCAGAGAAAATAAATGATGGCACAACGGTTGATTTCAAGGCTTCCGTCTTCGCCACTGGTCAAGTAGGGGATTGGTTATTTACAGGAGCGTTTAATAGCTATCGCCCGATTAACGAAGACTGCGAAGGTAGAAACCGCTTGTTTGGTGGTGTTCAGTTTTGCGAACAACCTTATCCCGTCTACGGCGATAGTTCCACTTCTACTGCTACCACTCCCTCTATAGATAGTTTTTACGCTCGCTTTGAGCGTACACCCTCCATAGTGGGGGCAGAACCAGACTACTTCATGTGGGGGGATTACAACACAGCAGAATTTGCCAGAGGATCCCAGCTATATACTGCCACTTCTCGGCAGTTACACGGCTTTAAAGCAAACTACAACTTAGGCAACTTCCAGATCACTGGGATGTATGCCAACAATATTGAGGGCTTCCAACGGGATACTTTTGTACCTAATGGTACCAGTGGTAACTATTTCCTATCAAAACGTCTCCTGATTCCAGGGAGTGAAACCGTTTATGTGGAAGCAGAAGAAATCAATCGTCCTGGGACGGTGATTGAGCGTAAACAACTGTTTCGCGGTCCTGATTACGAAATTGACTACGATCGCGGTACACTTCTGTTTCGCCGTTCTATTTTTGCAACGGAACTCGACCCGTTTAATCGCTCTTTGGTGAGGCGAGTTGTTGTCACCTACCAAAACGAAGGCGGTGAAGACTCCAGCCTTTATGCTGGAAGATTACAATACAACTTCTCTCAAGCACTGGAAACCAAATCGTTCCTCGGTGCGAGTTACCTACTCGAAGACCAAGGCGCTCAAGATTTCCATCTGTATGGAGCGGATTTCCTTCTATCTTTCGGCAATACAGGTAGGATTGTCGGGGAATTTGCTCGTTCTAACAATGACCTAGTGACTGGTCGGGAAATCAATGGTAATGCTTACCGCCTAGAGGCTGTTGGTAACTTTGGTGGTTTCCAAGCGTCAGCCTACTACCGCGCAGTTGAGCCAGGCTTCGCCAACAATGCCACCTTTAGTTTTGTCGCCGGACAAACGCGCTACGGAGCGTCGGCTCTTGCCAAGATAACTGACACCACAAGCTTGATAGCAGCTTACGACTACGAAGAAAACTATGGAACCTCTCCGAGTCGAATTGTAGACTTTTTTGACTTATTCAATCCCCAGCCACAAGCACGTCCTGGTGAAAGTGTCAACAACGAACTCAGAACCTTCAGCGCGGGAATTCTACAAAAGCTGGGCGCTGCTGATTTGAGTTTGAGCTATGTTAACCGTTCCCGTGAGGACCGTGTGAGCGATCGCTTTGATGGCGATGCCGATCAGTTGGTATCCCGTCTGAAGCTGCCATTAACTCAAACTTTAACTTTCCAGGCTCTAAATGAACTCAATTTGGGCGACTCTGACCCACTGTATCCCAACCGCACGACTTTAGGGCTGGACTGGAAAGCCTTTCCAGGTGTGACATTACGATTGGCTCATCAGTTTTACGATGACACCAGCTTACTCCGAGGCAACTCGATCACCACCCTGGATACGATTGTTGACCATAAGTTTTCTGAAGATACCGCTCTGACAGGTCGTTATTCTGTGCTATCAGGATACAACGGCTTACAAGGTCAAGGCGCTGTGGGACTAAATCACAGGTGGGCGATCGCTCCTGGCTTACGCGCCAACGTCGGTTACGAATACATCTTCAAAAATATCTTCAACGGCACTGCTGCGGGTCCTCAGTACGAGCAATACTATACTATTGGTCAATCAGCTTCTACCCTAGGACTGTTTTCTGGTTCTGTTTACAGCCTCGGACTGGAATACACCGATAATCCCAATTTCCAAGCAAGCACCCGATTTGAATATCGAGACGGAGATGAAGGAAATAACCTCGTCATCTCAGCAGCTGCTGCGGGTAAACTCACCCCCGCTTTAACTGCGTTAGTCAGGTTTCAACAAGCGGGTGAAGCAAATGTCTTTCTGCCGACTTCTGCCGGTATTAACGTTTCAGGAGTCAGATTCCAAGAACTCGGAGACACAGCCAACCTGAGAGTTGGTTTAGCTTACCGTGACCCTAGTAATGATAAGTTCAACGCCTTGCTGAAATACGAATGGCGTCAAAATTATGACTCAATTCCGGAAACTCAGCTCACAGGCTCTACGGCAACAGGTCATGTCTTTTCCGCAGAAGCCATTTACGCTCCTAACTGGCGATGGGAATTCTACGGCAAATATGCCCTCCGTAATGGAGTCACCTTCTTAGATGGCGAGAGATACGACGGTAGTGTCAACTTAGCGCAACTGCGGACAAGTTACAGACTGGGTTATCGCACTGACTTAGCCGTCGAAGGACGTTGGATTGGTCAAAACTCCAATAGCGGCACTGACTACGATGAATTCGGAGTTGCTGTAGAAGGTGGGTATTATTTAACACCGGATTTACGGATTGGTTTGGGCTATAGCTTTGGCAGTGTGGATGACCGCGATTTTACTGGCTACCGTTCTGAGGGTGGTTTTTACCTCAATATCAGCTTGAAGCTGAATGAGCTTTTGGGCGGTTTTGGATTGCAAAAGCCTGTACCCAGACAGCAGCAAGAGTCTGAAGTGTCACCAATATCTCAGGCAAAACCTGGAACCCAATCAAAAACACCCCAAAGCAAACTCATTGCGCATCTGAAACAAACACAAGCGTCATCTGTAACTGAATCACAGACACCTCAAAGCAAACTCATCGAGAGTCTGAAACAGACACAAGCGCTAGCGTTTGGGCAAACCAAATCACAAAAGTCTAGAATCCTACAGCTAATCAACAGCCTCAGAAAACAGCAGGCTTTTCCCGGTTTCCGAGGTGGAGAGGAGTGAGTCATGTCCATGAAAGTTCATTGGCTACCCAATTTCCAGGGTGCTTTTAACAAAAGGAAGAACAAAGGAAAAATTAAGGAGAAAATTTTTTATTTACTTCCTGTTACCTTTTACCTTCTACCTTCAGATGTTGCATTCAGTCAGATAGCAAAATTGGGGAATCGGGAATCGGGAATCGGGAATGTTTCACAACAACTACCCCCCTCATCTCCACGCCAGTCGCCTCAACGGGGGGAACCCCCGCAGGGCGCTGGCTCCTCATCCCCTTCCTCCTTCCGAGTTGTGGTAAACAGCAATCAAGATGGTGATGTCAAAGCTGATGAGCAACTGACTTTGCGCGAAGCAATTGAGGTTGTCAATGGTACGCTACCAGTTGAGCGACTTAGCAGTGCAGAAAAAGCACAAGTTCAACCAACGACTGGAGGGAGTCGTATCGAGTTTAATCTCCCTGCGGGTGCGACGGCTATCCAGTTACAGAAACAACTGCCAGATTTGGCATCTCCAGGATTAGTCATAGATGGTTCGACTCAGCCTGGATACGATGCTTCAACTTCAGCAACTGCTGAAATTGCCATTCCCATTCCGCTGGTGGCGATCGCCCCTGCACCAAACACAGAAATCTTTCGCGGTTTGACTGTCGTCGCAGATGGCGTGACCATTCGCGGCTTAAATCTTTACGGCTTCAATGCTAGCCCGATCAAGCAGCAACTCGGAAACCTGCTGATTTACGATGGCGTTCCTAAGCCAGTAACGCTGACGACACCGCCTGGGGATATTGTCATTTCCCACCGTTTCCCACCTCCCAACACCAAGAGACAGCAACCCCCCAACGATGACTTTCCTTTTTATAACAGGGATGTTCCCCCGAAAAACGTTGTCATTGAAAACAACTGGTTGGGGCTAACGGTTGATGAAAGACTGCCCGATAACACATCGGCTTTCGGGATTTACGTTTTTAATTCCCAAGGGGCAACAATTCGCCGTAACCGTATTTATTACCACGAAGGGAGCGCTATTATTACCTCAGTACGTGGTGAAAATACGCTAGTTAGCGAAAACATCATTGTTGGTAATGGGCTTGCTGGAATGCCGGATGCCCTACGTATAGAAGGTGTCGTTAACAAGTCCCAAATTACAGGCAACTTGATTTGTGCCAACGATGGTGCTGGTGTGTATTTATTTAAACCAGAAGGAGATGTGCGAATCCAAAATAACCGGATTACCTACAACGGCAGGCGTTTGCGCCGAGCAGCAGTTTACCTGATGGGAAGTAACCATCAAGTCTTAGGTAATCAAATTGACAATCAAACGGGACCTGGGGTTGTCGTGTCAGCTTTTCCCAATACCAAGAGCAATATTATCCAAAACAACGGGTTTGCTGCACTCGAGGGCTTGAGTATTGACCTCAACACCGAACGAGATCCGGAGGATGTATATGACTTTCAGCGGGGAGATGGTCCCAATCCTAAGCGAAATTCCCCTAACCGCCGTCAGGATACAGGCAATGCTGCCATTAACGCTCCAGAATTCGCCACAAGAACGTTTGTTCCTGCTGGTAACAGTGTGACATTACAAGGAAAAGCTGACCCCAATTCTGAGGTTACTATTTATCGCCTCAGCGACTATCAAACAGGAAAACAGGCACTTTATCAGCCAGGTTACGGCGCGCTAACGACTCCACTAACGACAACCAAGGTGGATGAAAAGGGTAATTTTAGCGTGACGGTAGAAAATCTACAAGTTGGGGATATCGTGAGTGCGATCGCCACCGACCCCAGATACGGCACCTCTGAACCCGCTGTTGGCGCATTTATTGGCACAACAGGCACTTCACCCAACTCCGCCCCAGCAGGCAAACCACAGCAGATTTTACCTCCGCAGTGTACTTCACGCCCCGCGCCACCTGAACCACCAGCACCACCTGAACCACCAGCACCACCCGAACCTATCCGGCTACGAGTACCGCGCAACGTTCACTTTGCTCTAGACAAATCCTTTATTAGTCAGGAAAGTGCGGCTGTTCTTGATAGAGTGGCAGAAGTCTTGCAGCAATATCCTTACATCGTCATCGAATTACAAGGTCATACAGACCCCCGCGCCAGCGACGCATACAACCAAGCATTGGGTAGAAGACGGTCATTGTCTGTGAGAAATTATCTATTGCGTAAGGGTATCGCACCAGAGCGGATGACAATCCGCTCGTTTGGCGAAAGCCAGAGGAAGGTTCCAGGGGGTACGGATGTTGTTGATTACGCGCGCGATCGCCGTGTCGAAATCATCTTTAGAGATGTTAGAGGTATTGACCTGATTATTGAAGAACAAGAAGATGATTTGCAAATTGAGAGGCAACGAGGCAGAAGATAGTCCAAAACTCTATAAGTTCAAACTCCGTAGTTCACAGTCCACACGTCCAAAGTCTAGAAGCTCATGAAAGCTTTATTTCAGCACCTAAAAGCGATCGCTCCATCTTCCCGTTGGCTTTCGCGCCAAGTCTTTGAAGTAGATAGCCTGTCGGCAGGACATAGGGAATTTGCTGTGGCTCATGTATTAAATACAACTAATAAAAAAAACGTGCGTCTTCTTACTTTCAAGGGTACGCTTGCTACTGTGCTTTTCGCCTTGCCACAGGTTCCAATAGTAGGGAATTTTTCGGGTGGGAAGGCGTTGGCGCAGACAACACCAGGCAGCTGTCCAGCTGGTACAACGGCACAAACCCTACAATGGACTCCAACCAACAACCGGGCAGGAATTGAAAGTCAAAACCTGACCATTAACGGAATTAGCACTACCCTCAGCTTTAGTGAAAGCGCCCCTGGTCAAGTTATCGACTCAAGTGAAACATTCATTTCCTCAGAAGTTTACGGCGGCATTCCTGGACCAAATCTAAGGTTCAATATCGGCCTTGATAGTCAAGATCCAAACTTGCCTTTTGATGGACCAGCGCCAGTCGGTAGTAGTGCGACACTCACCATTAACTTTTCACAACCAGTCACCCTGGCATCCCCCCTCACCTTGTTAGATGTTGACCGAGCTGGGGCACGCGATACTATAAATAATATTGCGTATATTTACCAAGATAGAGTTACAGTCACAGCTGCCAATGGTAATACACCCGTTGGCGTGACGCTGGCTCCTGGCACGCAGCCGACGTATGTTAGAGTGACTGGCAACGTTGCAGAAGGCATCAACGAGAATGCTTTCCCTAACCAAAGCTTTGGTAACGTTACAGCTACGCCATCTGGTGCAGTGACTCGAATTCAGGTTACCTACCAGCCAGGAACAGAATTCGGTAATCCTTTGCAGGATGAGACTATTGGTCTTGCTCAGATACAAATTTGTGTGCCGACAGGAACAGGCACAATTGGCGATACAGTCTACAACGACACCAACGGCAACGGCGTCCAAGATGCAGGAGAACCCGGAATCAGCGGTCGTACCATTACCTTAACAGGTGCAGGACCGGACGGTCAATTTGGCACAGCTGACGACATTACCCGCACCGCCACCACCGATAACAACGGCAGATACAGCATTCCCAATCTGCCCAGTGGAAGCTACAGAGTCAGCGTCACGAACCCACCAGACGGCTTGTCCCCCAGCCAAACTCCGCCCGCTACCATTACCCTAGCAGCAGGTCAAAATTTAGACACGGCTGATTTTGGCTTTACGCAGCAGCAACTCGGCACAATTGGCGATACAGTCTACAACGATACCAACGGCAACGGCGTCCAAGACGCAGGAGAACCCGGAATCAGCGGTCGTACTATCTCCTTAACTGGTGCAGGACCAGACAACAACTTTGGCACAGCTGACGACATTACCCGCACTGCTACCACGGATAACAACGGCAGATACAGCATTCCCAATTTGCCCCCTGGAAGCTACAGAGTCAGCGTCACCAACCCACCAGATGGCTTGTCCCCCAGCCAAACTCCGCCCGCTACCATTACCCTAGCAGCAGGTCAGAATTTAGACACGGCTGATTTTGGCTTTACGCAGCAGCAACTCGGCACAATTGGCGATACAGTCTACAACGATACCAACGGCAACGGCGTCCAAGACGCAGGAGAACCCGGAATCAGCGGTCGTACTATCTCCTTAACTGGTGCAGGACCCGACGGTCAATTTGGTACTGCTGACGACATTCCCGGCACTGCTACCACGGATAACAACGGCAGATACAGCATTCCCAATCTGCCCGCAGGAAACTACAGAGTCAGCGTCACGAACCCACCAAATGGCTTGTCCCCCAGCCAAACTCCGCCCGCTACCATTACTCTAGCCGCCGGTCAGAATTTGACCACGGCTGATTTTGGCTTTACGCAGCAGCAACTCGGCACAATTGGCGATACAATTTTCAACGACAGAAATAGCAACAACGTTCAAGATTCAGGGGAAAGAGGTATCAGTGGCATTACTGTCACTGCGACTGGTGCAGGACCGGATGGTCAATTTGGCAATGATGACGACATTACCCGCACTGCTACCACCGATAACAACGGCAGATACAGCATACCCAATCTACCCGCAGGCAGCTATAGAGTCGTCGTTTCTAACCCTCCGGCTAGCTCTACTCCCACCCTGGCTCAGCCCAATCCCATTACTTTAGCAGCAGGTCAAAATATTAATACGGTTGACTTCGGTTTCAATGCTCCTGTTTTAGGAGCAGGCGAGACCAATTTGCTGTTGGTGAAGCGAATTACCAACGTGTTGAGAAATGGTCAGTCCATCCCAGGCCCTAACTTCAGTACCTTTGATGATGGTCCTGGGAATGATGACAATCAAATCAACCAGTCACAGCCTGTTCGTGGTGTTCGCGATCTACAGACGCCTGTGCAAAGCGGCGATGAAGTGGAGTACACAATCTATTTCCTTGCCCAAGGAGTGAACAATGTCAGGTTCTGCGACTTAATTCCAGATGGTACAAGTTATAGCAACAACGGTATTTCCGTGTCTGGGGCTGGTAACGGTGCAGATCAAGGAACATTTTTATCACCTTTGGCACCTTTGCCTGCAGGTAATACCTGCCAGAGTCAAACAAATAATAAAGGTGCGGTGATTGTCAACTTGGGCACTTTTAGTACGAACAGTGGAAACCCCGCTTATGTTCGCTTCCGTGTCAGAGTCGATTAAAGCGTTTTGTTTGTTGAGGGGGTGGGGAGATATTTCGCTATCACCCTTGGGCTAAATCATAAGAAAACGGAGCAACCTTATATATTTCTTTACTAAAAGATGTACTCTTTTCGGCAGCAGCAAGGCAGTTTGTCTTGTTGTAATCAAATATGTACTACTTGAAACTGCCTTGCTGCCAAGGTTGCTCCTTCTATAACTTTGATGAAACCCCATCAGCCTCCACGAGTCACCCAACTTGGTATAAAAGTTTTCAGATGTTCAGCATACAAAAAAATTGAAAGTCAATTAGGTATTATTATTATTTTTGTTTTCGCCTGAATCCTTACGAACTACTTTATTAAATTGCAATGCAAAAAACTCAGTTAATCAGTTCAGTGCTCACCAGTGCCTTACTATTGTCCTCCTTATTTTCCTTTGGAGGGAAAATTGCTCAAGCACAACGGGCACAGCGTCCTGTCTCCCTGCTAAATAGTAAATGTGTAAACAGTGGACTTGGCACTGTTCGTCAGGAGAACCTTGATGTTTCTATAGGCAGAGCAGTTTATACTAGCAGGTTTTACCTCGGACCAGGTAACCGTTCTGCTTCTCTAACTTGTAGCATCAAGCCAGAAAAGAGTTCTAGACCCCCGTTTCAAACCCTCAGTTTGGGTTTTGGAATACGTGACAATGATACAAAAAGTCCAGGGGTTGACGTTAAAGTTTACTTAGATGGCAACCAAGCTGAAACACGTACTGTTGCCCCTGGACAGCAAACTTCATTAGCACTTGATGTCAGCAATGCCAGCAACGTTGCTATCGAGGCTGTTTGTACTAGTCAAAGCCAATATTGTGACCGAGTTTACTTCTTCACCGCTGCTTTAGAGCGGCAGAGTGCCCCCGCACAACCGAAAAAATAGTTCGACAACCTTTAGTATGGATCTACGGATAGATTGACTGCTAATTGTTAAATGTTAGTTGTTAGTTGTTAGTTGCTAGTTGTTAGTTTTTTTACTAACAACTAACGACTAACGACTAACCAGGAAGTATTAGTAACAGACCAAGGTTTATTGATAGCTTTTATTTAGAGCTCGTTTTCTAGAATTTCTTCTGGTTCCAAAATTTCGGTATCATCGTAACTATTTGTAGTGTAAACGTGATTATCTATACTGGAATGCGGATGTTCTAGTTTGGGTTTATTGTGATTGCTGTTACCAAATTCCGGAAGCTGTTGTTTTGCTAAATTATTGGCAGCTTGTTGAAATAATGGCTCTACTTTGTTTCGCCAGTACTGAATATTGGGTAATTTTTCTGGATGGTCTTTATAAGCCAACACTTTATCCCATTGCCCCTCAGCAAACGCTGTGTCGAGGTCTTTAAATAGAGCTTCCGCTTTACTCCAATCTTGCTGCCAGTGAGATATCATCTCTGTTGTCTCTTTGACAGCAGTGGGATTTGAAGTTACTGTCCTTAACAGCGCGATCGCACCTTGTAAATCTCCTGACTCGTACTTATTCTTGGCTTTTTCCACAACCTGGGAACCGTTGTCATTATAAGCTAAAGGTTTTGATTGTCCTGATTGTTCTGACTCTTGTGACGATGAGATTGGTAAATCAACCACAGGTTTTGTTTTTGGCTTAGGCGCGGGGCGATCGGCAATCAAGTTATTATCATCTAGTGTTTTGATTGCAATGCCCTTGTCTCGCAGGCAAGAAACCCATTCTTCGTTATTTTTGATAACTTCTGAGTTTGCCCAAGCCTTCTGTGTCGGATCAAGTTTAATCTGTACCCAACCGCGTTTTGTCCGCATACCTGTCACCTCAAATTTAGTATTTTTAGTAACAGTTTCTACAATAGAATCATCGTTAATAGGATTTGGCTCAGAACGGATATTAGAGTTCTCCTTGACAATAGCTAAACAGTTTTGTGCTAATGTCGCGTCACTATCTGAGTTTGCGCCATTTATAGCAAAATTGGAAGCCAAACCTTGAACGTTCTTGACCACAGCTGGGGTAACAACAGCAGCGCCACCAACCAAAACCGCCAGAATTAATAGCTGTAATAAGTCAGGTCCACTAGAACCTTTGGGGGTCGATTTAGGGGTTACTGCTGCTACAGGTTGGGCGACAAGATTTGCCGGAGCAACTGCGAGCGTTTTTTGTCGAGACTGTGGAGATAAGGCAGATGAGGACTTGATGATTTGGTAGCTGGGAGTGTTTGAGTATTCTTCGGGCGTATACCTTGAGGAAAACGGTTGCAATGCTTGCAGTGCTTCTGATGCACTCTGGAAGCGATCCTTGAAATGATAACGTACCATCTTGCTTAACACGGCTTCCAAGGCGTTGCTTACAGGTACAAGATGTTGCCAAAGGATTTCCCCAGTATGAGGATCTTCTTGCAAATCCATTGGCGCGACTCCCGTCAGCGCTTCAATGGCAATGATACCAAGAGCATACATATCACTGTTTGGGCGGGGTTTGCCTTGACCTTGTTCCGTGGGCATATAGCCAGGAGTGCCAATAGCTACAGTCGCAGAGTGATGACCTGCAGCTGTAAACATTTGTGTTCGCGAAGCGTATCCAGCAGACACTCGCAATTGTTTAACAGCTCCAAAGTCTACAAGAACGAGTTTGTTATCCGAGGCGCGACGGATGATGTTATCCGGCTTGATGTCGCGGTGAATCACACCCTGTCCGTGGACAAATTTCAGAATGTCTAAAACTTCCAGCAGCAAACCAGTCACTTGGCTTTCATTCCAGCGCTGATTGGGATGCAGTTCCTCACTTAGGGGATGCCCTTCAATAAATTCTTGTACTAAATAAAATTCTTGGTTTTCGTCAAAGTAAGCTAGAAGCCGAGGAATCTGGTTATGGTTGCCCAGTTTTTCTAGAGTTTCCGCTTCAATTTGGAACAGGCGCTTAGCAGTGTCAAACATTTTTGCCTCGGAATTAGCAGGCTTAAGGTGCTTGACAACGCAAATGGGGTTACCCGGTCGTTTGGTATCTTCGGCGATGTAAGTTTCACCAAATCCCCCTGTAGCCAGGACTCTAATAACTTTATAACGATGATCCAGTAGCTTACCTATCATATTCACTCCCCAGCGATAACACCCAATTTTAAAGAGGGTAATAAATATCTCCAAATTTTTCTCAATGAAATCCGCTATCTTGAGAAAAGATTTGGATGTAAAACGTAGTTTTTTAATAAATACACATTGTTAATTTTTCTTTCAATAGCCCTTGTTAATTCCAATGCCACCTAAAATTAGCAATTCAGTAGCATGGCAGCAGGCGGAACTCCTCATGCAACCTGCTTTCATTCGCGTTGTCGATAATATTCGCAAGTTGCTTGATGTATCTTCCTGGACGGGGACTTATCAAGATGTCCTGATTTGGCCTACTGGCACTACTGATGAAACCAAAGCAATCGTGACGAAGCTCCTGCAAGACCTGGAAGCCGTAACACCGGAGCAAGCTTTGGAAATCAGAGAAACACTCTCGCGTCTGCCAATGCCCCATCCAGGATACCATTTATGTCTACAGCGTCAAGAGCAACAAATCAGTATAGATTTATGGGAATTGTGTTATCAAGTGTGTTTTCGTGAATACATACCGGGGAATGAAACAGTTAACATTGATACGAGTTTAATCGATGAAAACGGCGAGGTGGACTGGCAACGCTTGGAGGTTAAGACAAAGGAGTTAGTTGAACAAGTGTTTGCAAATTTACCAGAGTAACCTCACCAAAACAGTGCTGAGTACTAAATGCAAATTATTTAGGATTTAGCACTCAGGACTTTCATTGCCAGTGATCAAGAAAGACGGTAAAAAGTGCCGTGAGGTTTCCGACTTGATGGTGTACATCAAAAGGTCGCAGAATAGCATTCTGGGGCTAGATGAACAAAGCCTGCAGAATAGACCTCTCCAAAAAACAATGTAGAGACGTGCCATGGCACGTCTCTACAACGGTTATAAACAACCCACAATTGCCTAGTTCCCAGCCTCAGGCTGGGAATGCAGCCGGTCAGTGTTGGGTAGTTCACGAAAACTCCACTGAATGCAAGATGAATGTTTCTGGTGGTAAAGGGTACGAGCAAAAAGATAATAAAGGTCATATATACAACGCCGACAAGATGGAGGTGCATCATCACCACGCCACCGATTCGGTAGAGTCTGAAAAAATAACTTCGCTTGACTGGCGCAAACTTTGCGGTGCAATGCTGAAACATCAGCAAGAATCCCAGAGGCTAAGACGGAAAGTCACTGAGATGGGATGTGAGGTGAATGTTCATGTACCACTGGGATTAGTGGAACGCAAACAACAGGCTCGCCGGGGTATGGATGAAAATTGTCAGCTAAATGAGGTGTATAGGGTAGAGAAAGAAGCGATCGCCCAAATTTACCAACATGACGAGTTTCTCCAACAGGTGATTGGACAAACTCCTACAGGGAAAAACAAGCACGTTGCGATTATTGGCTAACCGGGAGCAGGGAAAACGACTTTGTTAGGGGCGATCGCATCTTTCATCTTCAAGCAGAACCCCACCCCGGCTTCGCCACCCCTCCCCGCAAGCGAGGAGGGGTTAGGGGAGGGGTCAAACTTGCCTATCTTTATTTCTCTGGCTAGTTTGGAAGGAAGGACGCTAGAGGAATATCTCCTTAGTAAATGGCTTCCAGAAGCGATGAGATTATCTCCTCCTGAAGTTGTGATCACGCCGCAAATTGAGCCGCAGATTCAGCAAGAGTTCATCAAACGGTTCCAGCAAGGTGAGGTGTGGCTGCTGTTGGATGGTGTGGATGAGATGGGTTTTGATTCACCCGTCCGGGCGTTAGATACAATTCAAAAATACCTCACTTCCTGGCTGACTCAGGCGCGGGTGGTGCTAACTTGTCGGGTGAATGTCTGGGATGCTAGCGTTAACAATCCGCTGAGTGGCTTTGACACCTATCGCACTCAGGATTTTCAGCCAGAGCAAATTGACGAATTCATTCAGCAGTGGTTTGATCATGCTAAAGAACCACAGCGAGGCGAACAACTACAGGCGAAATTAAAAGAAACCGGAAGAGAACGCATCCGCGAGTTAGTCAAAAATCCGCTGAGGTTGGCGCTGTTGTGTCAGATTTTCTATTTGGATAAGCAAGCAGAATTACCAAAAACCAAGGCAGGGTTATACGACAGATTCCGCCGCTATTTTTATGAGTGGAAACACAAGGAAGTTAAGAATCGGGAGGAATTGCACTTTTATCTGGGAAAATTAGCCGTAGCAGCAATCAAAACCCTAGCAAGATTTCGCTTGCGGGAAAGTCTTGCAAAGGAAATGGGCGAGGATTTGTTCAAATTAGCCTGTGATTTGGGTTGGCTAAATTTGGTAGCTCGAGATTCCCAAAGTGACGAAGCCGTTTATGCTTTCTTCCATCCCACGTTTCAAGAATATTTTGCAGCGTGTGCAATTCCAAATTGGGACTTTTTCTTACCCCGCACTCACAAAAATAAACCTGTAAAAGATAAAGAGAATCCAGACAAATACAAGCCTTACCGCATTTTTGAACCGCAGTGGAAAGAGGTGATTTTGCTGTGGTTGGGGCGAGAGGATGTGGAAAGCCAGCAGAAACAGCAGTTTATCGAACCGTTGATAAAGTTTAACGATGGGTGTGGAAATAACAACTTTTATGCCTATCGAGCCTACTTTTTAGCCGCAGCGGGGATTGCTGAGTTTAAGGATTATCCCCAAGCAGATGCAATAGTCAAGCAAATCGTTGATTGGAGTTTTACAAGACTGATTGCAAAAGAAGCAAAAGCTGCAATACAACAGACGGATCGCACAAAAGCAATCAACGCTTTAGTTGAGTTAATCCAAAACTCTCAACATGAATATACCCGTGGGCTAGCGGCATATCACTTAGGGAAAATTGACAAAGATAACCCAAGTGCAATCAAGGCTTTAGTTGAGTTAATCCAAAACTCTCAAGATGAATCTACCCGTAGGCGAGCGGCAGAAATTTTATGGCGCAGCGCCGAAAATATGCCCTACCCAAAGTTTTATCAGCTTTGGCACGAGGGACGGGGTGGTGTTTTCAAGTGGTTGCTCAATTATTTGCTAAGATTTTCAATGCCCATAACCTAGCGGCACGTAAAGATTTCACCATGTCTACATCTGCCATTGACACCAACGACGCAGCGGCTATCCAAGCAGCACAAAACTCTGTTGCAGTGTACGATCGCTCCCATTGGGGACGCATCAAAGTTTCCGATGGCGATCGCCTCCGCTTTTTGCACAACCAAAGCACCAACGATTTCCAAAGCCTCAAACCAGGACAAGGCTGTGATACGGTTTTTGTAAATTCTACCGCCCGCACGATTGACTTGGTCACAGCATACATCCTGGAAGATTCGGTGTTGTTGCTGGCTTCGCCTAACCGCCGCGAGTATTTGATGCAATGGCTGGATCGTTACATCTTCTTTGCTGACAAGGTGCAATTGACCGATATCACTGACGAAACTGCCACCTTAACCCTCATTGGGCCAGAAAGTGATGCTGTTGTAAAAAAGCTAGGGGCTGAGGCAATTATCGGTCAACCTTATGGCAATCACATCCTCATCCCCCCTGCTGGCGGGGGGGACACAGGGGGGGTTCTTGTCGCCGTAGGAAGTGGTTTGGCTTACCCTGGATACACCTTGATTTTACCTGCTGCTGAAAAAGAACAACTTTGGAGCAAAATTGTTGAAGCTGGGGCAGTACCCATAGGCGATCGCTCTTGGGAGACGTTGCGAATATTACAAGGACGCCCGACTCCAGACCATGAACTTACGGAGGATTACAATCCTTTGGAAGTTGGTTTATGGCAAACTATTTCCTTTAATAAAGGTTGCTACATTGGACAAGAAACCATCGCCCGTTTAAACACTTACAAAGGTGTAAAGCAGCACCTTTGGGGCATTCACCTAAATGCCCCAGCCGAACCGGGAAGTCCAATTACCATCGGAGATGAAAAAGTTGGCAAACTGACCAGTTACACAAAAACCCTTGATGGTCACTTTGGGCTTGGCTACATCCGCAGCAAGGCTGGTGGTGTAGGGTTGAAAGTCCATGTAGGAGAAGTTGAGGGCGAAGTCACAGAAATCCCGTTTGTTTCTCAGGATTACCCACAATTGTGATCAGTGGTTTTATCGAATAAAACGTGTTTCTTCTTGATCGCATCCCACACCCTGACAAAACTCATCTATCCAATTAGCCAAATGACTAGTACTAGCAGGTGGTGGATTAACTTGCTTATGAGCATTTTTTTGTGGAGTGGTCACAAGCCTACCTTTTCTTTCCACTTGTGTAGCAAAGGCAACAGATGAAACAGGTTTGCTATCCACCTCGCTAGCAATGAACGCAGCCAATGACATAGGTTGACTTTTACTTTCCCCATCAGAAGTATCAACCGCAAGCAATGATCTGGGTTTGCGTTCCCTTTCCACACGTGTAGCAGGGGTAACAGATGGCACGGATTGACTTTTGCTTTCCATCTTGTTACAAAAAAATCCAGCCAAAGGTATGGACTGGCTTTTGCTTTCCACCTCGGTTGTAGTTGTTGTCATTAAACCAAGAGAGTTGCTTTTACTTTCCACCTGAGTGCTAGCAACTGCAACAGATTGTACGGATTGACACTGGCTTTCCACTTCAGTGACAATTGCACTAAAACTCGAAGATTGACTCTCGGTTTGCGTTTGCGGAGGAACTTCGCTAGTCAGTGCAACAGATGATACTTGACTTTTGAGGTCATGTGGAAACAACGCCAAACCTAACCCCCCAACCCCCTCCCCTAAGAGGGAATGGGGAGAATTAAAAGCTTCTCTCCTTGCAGGAGAGAGGTTTGGAGAGAGGTTATCCAGAACCCGTGAATTTTCCACTTCTGTGTCAACTACACTGGGCGTCAAAGGTTGATACTTAGGCAAGGTCTGATGCCAAAACTCACTCTTAACCTCTTGCGCCACAGAATTTGGTGATTCTACTAAATCTAAATGCTCCTCAGGATTAAAGTTAAGACCTAAAGCTGCAACAATCTGATCTGGATCGTTGTTCAGTTCCAAAATAAAAGGAAAAATTTCTTCAAGTTGTGGCTCTAAAACAGACACAGTTGCCAAAATAAAACTAGAGGAAGGGCGACGCTGACCATCGTAAGTTCCCCAAACTCGCATTTTTTCCAGCCACGAACGATTGTTGTCATAGTAACTCACCCACTTAAGTTTCAAAGAATGACGTAGCTGCTGAATATTCATCATGAAATGTCCCGCTTCAGTCAAAAAGAGTGCAGACCTCTATAATCTATAAACTGTTAATAATGAACCATTACCCTGTGGATGAAACCGATATTGACATCTCCCCCTTTTGGAAAAAGGGGGATTCTAGACTGTTGTTGCTCCGAGGGCTAGAAGCCCATCTGGACAACGTCTACGATATGATTTATCTAAACGAGAGAACAAATCATACCGATGTGGCAGTGTCAAAGCTGCCCTAACTACCTCGACTAGGTTTAATCCTAGCTGTGTAGCTACTTTTCTCATGATGTTGGCACTACCATTGCAATCTGCATTGATGACGTGACCATCACGACTTTTGTACAATCCGCGTTTTACCGCAATGACGCTGACGGTTTCCAACAGTCGGGTTTTTCACCATGCTTGTAGAGGCGATCGCCATCCAAGTAAGACGCTTTTGATGTGTACGCTTCCTCTGTAATTGTGAGTACAATTCCATACTCACAGGCTAGTTGCTTAAGACGTTCAATTAGCCGTCCGGTAGGAATGACAACAAAGTTTTGATTGTTGCGTTTACCCATACTGGAACCATTCTTTTGTCCGTCGTTCCAACCAATAACAAGGTTTCCTACGCGGTCATTGAGACACTGGTTAATGAGAAATCGTGCTGCTTTGTTAATTGCGTCTCGCATCTGATTATTGCGTTTACGCTGCACTCTATCAAGGTTGGAGTCCCAATAAAAGTCGGATTTTCCTTGCTTATATTTGGCAACCAACCGGCAATAACCTTGATTCATGCTCTTCAGCTTACGACCATCAATAATTAAGCTTTTGCCACGAGTTGAAACACCCGTTAACCAGTTCGTGCCGCCGTGGTCGTAGCTCCAAGCTTGGGTGTAATCAAGATTTGGGTTGGCTTGAATTGGTTGTTTAGCGTCATCAATCACCCAGTCAATCCAGAGTTCTCCAAGGTTTGGACGTACACGTACCTCCCGTACCCAGTGCGAATCAATAAAATCTGGTAGAGGCAAAGCAATGTCTGTGAGCAAATGAGGTTTCGTTTCTCTACTGATTGACGGGTAGAAACAACCATCTCTATAAATAAGTGCTTGACGGGGGAACGTTACTGGTGCAAGTCCACCACGTTTTCTGTACTTAGGCAATGATGGTCTATCAACTTCACCTTTGTAGTAAGCGCTAACCAATCGGTTGTAACTAGTAATTGATTCACCAACAGTTTTAAGTGTTTGTTGTGCTGACTGTGCAGCCATTGCTTTGTAATGCGGATTATTTTTGAGAACTTTATCTAGTTCTGGGTAGGTGATATTACATTTGTACGTTTTCCATCCGTAGCATAATTCGTCACCACGCCAATAAGTTGTGAATGCTTCACCTTGTTGCTCAAGCTTGCTGCAATGAGTTTGACGTATGTGGTAAATCGCTGAATTAATTAAACTGTTAGCGTGTTCACACTGGTCAACCCAAAACACTTTTTCTTCATCGTTAAATTTAGCTTTGACTGGAATTGTCCGGTACAGTTGACTCACCTCCTTGCTTCTGTTAACATAGCTTTAGCATACGCGTCACCGCTAAGCATGTCAAGCAAAAAAGGTATAAAAGGTCAAAGAAACACACCTATACTTCACGACGAAGTGAAAGAGCGCCACACCGTAGTTCTAACCCCAACGGTGTGGACAAAATTAAGGGCTATGGCTGACGCTAAAGGTATAAGTATTAGCGAGATAATTGAGGAGTGGGTAAGAGAAACATGATTGTTAAAACCTGCCCTTGTCGCATTTCATCCCCTCCTTAAAAGGTAGGGGTTCTCATCCTCCCATCTTGTTTTGATAGAGCATCTATGTCACTCTTTAACCACCGCGTAAATGCTGTTCTACCAGTAGAGGTACTTCACTAGGATGAACGCGACTATACCAGACCCTATCTGGTAGTATCAGCACTATAGGTCCATTGCCGCATTGTCCTAAACAGCCGCAACCACTCACAGTCACTTCAGGAAATGGTTGCGCCTCAAAAGCCGCTAGTACCTTTGCTGCACCTTGCTTGCGGCAAGTGCGATTTTGGCACACGCGGACGCACATAGGAGATTCGGGTGGGGGTGTTGCTGGGGAGTTAGATGATTGAGATATATTGTCCATTTGTCATATCAAGTCCGGCAAATTACCCATAAGAAAACTTATATGTAGTAAGGACTTCAGTCCTTGTTTTCGTCCAAGAGGACTCTTGTCCTCACTACAAACTTGAGTTTGGTTATTTAATCGGACATGATATCAATTGTTCTTTGTCTTTTGTCATGAGTCATCTGTCCTTTGCTTTTCGACAAAATAGACTTCTTGCAAAAGTCGAAAAAAAAAGAATAATTAACCACAGATGGACACAGATGGACACAGATGGAACTCACATTCCCCAAGAGGTTTAATGACTTCATGACAAAAGACTCATGACTAATCTGGTAAAAGACCTTTTGATTCTAGCCATTCGTTGTTGAATATACGTGACTGATAACGGGAACCGCTATCACACAAAATGGTGACGATGGTGTGCCCTGGTCCCATTTGTTTTGCTAAAGCAACCGCAGCGGCGACATTTATACCTGTGGAACCACCCATGAATAAGCCATCTTTCCGCAGTAACTGATACACGACGCGTATGGCTTCTGTGTCATCAATCTGGATGGCGTCATCAGCAGGTGCGCCTTCCATATTGGCGGTGATGCGACTGTTACCGATGCCTTCGGTAATAGAATTGCCTTCAATCTTGATTTCGCCTGTTTTCACATAGCTGTAAAGCCCGCTGCCCATCGGGTCGGCTACAATGCATTTGATGGCTGGATTTTTCTCTTTTAAGTACATAGCGACACCTGCAAAGGTGCCACCAGTTCCTGTTGAAGTGACCCAAGCATCAACTTTACCATCTGTCTGTGCCCAAATTTCTGGTCCTGTGGTTTCGTAATGGGCGCGGCGGTTTGCTAAGTTATCAAACTGATTTGCCCAAATAGCATTTTCCATCTCGCTAGCGATTCTGCCAGAGAGTTTGACGTAGTTGTTAGGGTCTTTATAAGGTACCGCAGGGACAGGGCGAACTTCTGCGCCTAATGCTCTCAAGGCATCCATCTTTTCTTGAGACTGAGTGTTGGGAATAATAATCAGGCATTTATAGCCTTTAGCGTTGCAAATATGTGCCAGCCCAATACCAGTATTACCAGCGGTTCCTTCTACGACGGTACCACCAGGTTTAAGTAAGCCTTTTTCTTCGGCATCTTGGATAATGTAAAGTGCTGCCCGATCTTTAACAGAACCACCAGGGTTGAGAAATTCTGCTTTAGCAAGGATTTCGCATCCAGTTTCTTCACTAAAGCTGTGTAAACGAATCAGTGGTGTATGACCTACGGTATCTACAAAGCCGTTTTTGATATCCATGTTGAATTTACCTATCTTCTTCCGATGAGTTTGAGTGAACCTATCTCAAACTTATCGGTAAACGAGACTATGCTTTTGGTCATCAGAGAGTTTCAATCAGACGTAACTCAAGAATGCGTAACACCTTATTGACCCTATACTGATTTTAAAGAACTCTTTGTAAAAGATTAAGCAATTCCCCTGACACAAAGATTTTTCAACGTCACTTAAAATTGTTCTACAGTGCTAAATTTTGAGGCTAAAGTGTAGGTGCTTTTTATGAGCTTATCGGTAGAAGTTTGCCTTGCCGAGGTAAAATGAGAAGATCGCTTGCACAACAAGTTAAAGTGGGGCTGGTGTTAGCGTTGGTGTTGTTATTCATCAATGCGCTAGTATCTTACCGCAATATCCGCAGGCTGATTGAAAATCAGCGTTCGGTCAGTCATACCCACCAGGTGTTAGCTCAACTTGAAGAAACACTTTCAACCTTAAAGGACGCAGAAACTGGACAGCGGGGATATTTGCTCACTGGAGATGAAAATTATCTGCGACCGTATCAACAGGCGATCGCCCAAATTTCAACTTCAATTGACTCTTTGAGAAAACTAACAGCAGATAATCCCAAATACGAACAACCGCTTTATATCTTACAACAGACGATTACAGCTAAACTAGCGGAACTCGAAGTAACCATTAAATTACGCCGCAAACAAGGGTTTGATGCTGCTGTGGCAGTTGTTCGCACGAATCGCGGTAAGCAGATAATGGATAACATTCGTCAGCAAATTGCTGAGATGAAAGCTTTAGAAAACAATCTTTTGCAGCAACGGGCAAAAGAGTCACAAGCAAGCATTCAGCAAACCCTACTCACATTTTCTCTCGCTACTGGCGTGAATTTGGCACTGCTAGCTTTAGTCTACTACTTATTTAGGCGTAACCAGCTTCAAAGCGAGCAGGAAAAAGCAACCTTAGAAAAGCGAGTCTTTGAACGTACCCAGAAATTGCAAGCAGCCAACGACGACCTCGAAGCCTTTGGTTATACAGTTTCTCACGATTTGCAAGCTCCCTTGCGGGCAATGCACGGGTTTGCGGAAGCTTTGCTAGAAGACTACGGGGATGTCGTTGACGAACTTGGTAAAGAGTATGCCCGACGTATCATTCTTTCTGCCCTGCGGTTAGAAGATTTGATACAGGACTTACTTGCCTATAGTCACCTCAGCCGCAGTGAATTGTCACTAAAAGCCATAGATTTGACACAGCTGATGTCGGATATAATCAACGAAATCAAACCTGAGATAGAAGAAAAGAAAGCAGAAATTCAAATTCAATCACCGCTACCACAAGTTATTGGTCATCGCCCAACTTTGGTTCAAGTGATCACTAATTTATTAAGCAATGCGATGAAATTTGTGAAAGTCGGTGTACGACCACAGATTCAGGTGTGGGCAGAAACACACGATAATTGGGTACGCCTGTGGGTTGCTGATAATGGCATTGGCATTGCCCCCGAACATCAAAAACGCATTTTTCAGGTTTTTGAGCGTTTGCATGGACAAGAAACTTACTCCGGCACTGGGATAGGATTAGCAATTGTACGCAAAAGTGTTGAGCGCATGGACGGACAAGTAGGGCTAGAATCCCAGTCGGGAGAGGGAAGCAGGTTTTGGATTGAGTTAAGGAGTGCTGATGACGGCAACACACACAATATTGCTAGTAGAAGATGATCCCAACGATATTCTCCTTACACAACGTGCTTTTCGCAAAGCGAATTTAACAAATGCTTCGCTGCAAGTTGTGACTGACGGAGATAGTGCCGTTGCCTACCTCAGTGGTGAAGGAGAATACAGCGATCGCGATCGCTATCCCTTACCCGTAGTAATTTTGTTAGATATAAAACTTCCGCGTCGTTCCGGTCATGAAGTCTTAGCATGGCTAAAGCACCAACCGGAACTCAAGCGCTTACTCGTGGTTGTCTTGACTTCCTCTAACCAGAGATCTGATGTTGATCAAGCTTACGACTTAGGGGCTAATTCCTATCTCCTTAAACCTATCGGTCTTGCTGCTCTAGTACAGGTGGTGCAAGCACTGAATTTATATTGGCTCTTACTTAATGAAAAACCAGAAATTCGACAATCTTAAAGCACTACTGCAAGGAGTCAGGAGTCAGGAGTCAGGAGTCAAAACTCAAAACTCAAAACTCAGAACTCACCGAATGATAACTGAAAAATACTTACACAATTAGGAATTTTACTTGTTCCTAACTGTTCAGTTATTTCTGCGCCGGCTGCACTAGCCTTGTGGGATGAGAAGAACTAGAAGAAGCGTTGCTGACACACTACACACCGCGAAACTTGCTCTCCCTCATCTCCCTCATCTCCCTATCTCCCTATCTCCTCCCCTCCCTTTCCCCGGGACTCCAACCATATGGGGATGGCAATCACGGCAACTAGAATCAGCAGCGCCAAGAGTGCAAACTGAGTCACCCAAGCAACCAATTGTTCTAGGGAAACAAGTCTTCCAGCAAAAAAAGCGAGTGTCACCATGACACTCCCCCAGGCGATCGCTCCTACGACGTTGTATATCAGGAATTTTCCGAAGGGCATTTCAACTATGCCAGCAAGTGGCGCGGAAAAAATTCGCAGCAAAGCAAAAAAGCGCCCAAAAAACACGGCTTTTCCGGCATTTTCACTAAACTGTTCTTTGATACTCAAAAGTCTGGCTTCTGAAATTCTAAACAAGTTACCCAGGCGCACAAGCAAAGACCAACCGCCAATTCTACCAATCCAATAACCGCAGATGCCTCCAATAACAGCACCTGCGATCGCATCAGCGAGAACCAGCCAGTAATTTAGCTCTTTGCTACCTGCTAGAAACCCGCCTACTAAGGTAACGGTTTCACCTGGAAGAGGAATGCCTAGATTCTCTAACAATATTCCCAAAAAAATTGCCCAATACCCATATTCATGAGCAACTTTCTGGATGTTTTCTAGTGATATAAACTCAAGAGACATCCAGCACCGCCCTCTTCACAAATTTTTACTTTTACTCTATGTTGACTCTTTTTTGACCCAAGTGTCAATTGAGTCGTTTGCCAAAGTCCAAAATTAATAGAAAAAAGTCATCGTAACTATTGACTTTTGAGTATTTCTTCTCCACTTACCACATCAGTACGCCGAACCAAACAAAATATATTTTTTTTATAAAAAATTTATGAAATAGTCCTGACATTGTAAAAATTTTGTAAAAGATACGCTTGATACCGAAATTACCCTATGCTTATGCCTATATTGGTGAAAGTTAGGACATATTATACGGCATGGATACTGACATTATCAGTCTTAACCGCATTGCTGCCAGTTCCCAGACAACTGGGTGAAGCAGCATTTTTTATGTACGGTTGAAAGCGAATCAGTATCTGTGTCTGTTTTCTGCATTTTTGTAAAGTGTTTCAATTACTCAGTTAGATTCATGACTATCATCACACCAAAATGTCAAGTAGTTTTGTTTAAACCCGAAGGACGCATAGATTTAGCGGGTGGTACGGTTCTGAGCGAAAGGATGGCTGCCGTAGTTCCTGAACGTAATCAACTGTGGGTTATTGATTTAGCAAAAGTTGATTTCATGGATAGTTCTGGGTTGGTTTCCCTAGTCAAAGGGTTGAAGTCGGCGCGTCAAAGTGGTTGCCGCTTGGTTCTTTGCAACGTTCAAGCTCCTGTCAGGTTAGTTTTAGAACTTACCCAATTAGATTCAGTGTTTGAAATATTCAACGCTTACGAAGATATTTTCACCGTTGTTGAAGAAAGAAGCTTAGTCACAGTAGACTGACATCCTATTGCACAACGGGAATGATAGTCAAGTCAAGTATTGGCTTTGCTGTTAAGCAGTACCAATGGCAAGTAAATAAATCTGGCTGTTGGACGCCGACGCTAGCCAAAGCTGGTGCAGTTGGAAATGGCCAAAGACGGTCAAAACAAATTTCACTTTTTTGCAATCCAAACTGCACCATGTATGTAGCTGGTGGTGCTGATAAAGATTGCAAGATATTGTATGCCATGTGATACAGAGGTTGACGCAAGGCATCTGACAAATGAAAAGGCTGATAATAAGTTATGTCACAGAGCAATAAATTCTGTGGTAACTTTTTTTCATAGAATTCCTCAGCTAGAGCAATGACCTCACCGTAGAGGGGTCCTTTAGCCGTGAGTACCACTGGTAACCAAAAGCAACCATCACCAATGGCTACTTGCATCTGCTGTGCCAATTGTTGACGTAACCCAGGAACATCTGCGCAAGCTTTAATGATTGCTTGAAGTGGCAGTCCCAAATGCTCAGGCAACGAGAGGGTTAAGGGGCAAAAAAGCATCTCCGGCAATTGGGAATAATTTTGCCCATCTGACGGGTGAAATCCCAAAATTTCTTCTTTAGATGTTAAATAATTTGCGGCAACTACTTCCACAGAGGTTGCTGGCGTAGCATCTTCAGCAATTGCCTTCTCTATTGCTGATAACATCCTTCTGACGGTGGGAGAATCTGTGATTTCTCTCCCATCTGACTCAACCACAATGAACACTTTAGGCATTTTGTGTGGAAATATTATTTGGGGGGGATGCGACGCGCGGGAAATTCGGCAAATCTATACCACTGTGAGACGAAGTACGAGTTCTCAGCGCCAGACGGTAACTTACACTTTGGAGTTCTGCCTGGAGTTGGCGATTTTCGCGTTGTAGCATTGCTACTTTTTCTCTAACTGGAGTCATGCGCTCCTCGAACTTGCGACGATAGATTTGAGGCAACTCCTGTACGACTTGCTCGAGCATTCGGCTGCGATCTGTGAGTTCTTGCACTGACTGACGCGATTGATAAATCTCAGCGTCGCGCGCTGAAATTTGCTCTTGGTAAAATGTCACCTGCTGTTCCACAGCTTGCAGTTGTTCTCGTAGTTCTTGCAACTGAGTCAGATGACGCTCAGACACTTCTGGTTGGGACATAAAATTAGTGTTGCCCTTAACCAGTCGGAAGAGTTCTTGAGACAGCTGTTGCACCAGTTGATCTCGAAGCTGCAACTCTTGGCGTAGCTTCGAGACTTCTGCGGAGAGAGCTTGGATAGTAGAGGTATCAGTTTGGCTCACAGTGGCTTACAGCTCCGATTAAGAATCTTTTCCTTTGTGATGTACTACTGCGGCAGTCATGCGTTTGTCAATGAATTGACATATCCCTGTCAGTTAAACTAGGGAGATAATTTGCCTGTACGGTGTCTTTGGCGCTCCCTATTCTATCTTATGTTTAACAAAATATTTTATACAGGTTCTATACATTTTTGCGGATCATGCCCACAACTTAATAAAAGTTAAAGGCAACAGAGCCGCACCAATCATCAATTCACCGATATCGAAGGGCGGAAGCCCCTAAATTCTATTTATGGGGATGAAGCCCGACGTGCAATTTATTGCACGTAAGGCTTATCCGAAAACCCCGTTGCCGGAAACTCCTTGTGGGTAAAGTTTGCCTCGCTAATGTTTAGAGTCGGCTGACTCCAAATGACACTGGTTTAACTCCTTTAAGCCTGTTTAATCATTTGGTTCTAGAGCTACAAACTGGCAAGCATTTGTAGGTAGGACTTTTAGCGCTTCCTCTAAACGTAGTCTAGTTAATAGACTTAAGCTGGTCAGGTCGCGTCAACTGCAAGCCCCCAAATTCTATTCGTGGGGTTTGCATTCAACCAGGAGTCCCTGACCAATAGCCTTTAGGCAGCGCTTGCTGTTTCCTCAGCTTGTGGCTCTTTGACTTCTTGCTTAATGGTCATGTAGCGAATCACTTCCTCGCTCAAACGCATAGCGCGTTCTAAGGGAGCAATGATCTTGCCAGGTCCAGTGTAATTCATCTGTATGTAGATGCCATCTCTTTGCCTATTAATTTCATAAGCCAGACGCCGCTTTCCTCGATTTTGAATCTGGATATTCTCGCCTCCCTGTTCCCGTACCAAGTTCTCGTATTTGGCGATCGCTTGCTCTAGCTGTTCATCATTCAGGTCGGGACGGAGGATGTACATTGTTTCGTAAACGATTTGCATTTTGTTTTCTTTCCTTATGGACTACATGGCTGCTCTTGTCAAGAATGCATAGGTATCGTCATTGACGACCCCTATACCAATCAACATCTCAAGCAACAAGGAACTTTGTCAGTTCTTTGAATTATCAATCGGGAAATTCTTAAGCTGAACTTCCTTTTTCTAGTCATTCTACGGTCAAGTGGTTCCCAAAAATCTTTTAGTGATCACAATCCGTTAGGAGTGGCTAGCTACTCTTAAAGTCGTTGTTAGAACCAACTTTAGTCGTCTTTCGGGGTTGCAGGCTTATGCATTTCTGCAAAAATTTTTACAGCCGATTTTAGAGATTTTTACCGTTACGATTGTATCACGCTTTCCTAAGTATGCGTGCTGACTACGTCTCGGTGAAAAAATATTGATTTTTGCACTTTCCCGTCAGGTTTTATAATCTTACCAGTTTTTAATTTTAATGCTTAGCCAAATCGCTCATCTACTATTACATAGTGACGGTTTGATTGCACAAGAGGATACTCATAAAGGTTATGGCCCAGCGGTATGTGCGAGTTCAAAATCCAGAAGGACAAATTTACTATGGTTTGCTACAACTTTCTCTCAAGGTGCATGTACTGGATGCTCCACCCTGGCTACAAGGGCAACCTACTGATTTAATTTTGGAACCAGAAAATTATCAAATTTTGGCTCCCTGCGCTCCTTCAAAAATTGTGGCAGTTGGGAAGAACTATGCAGAGCATGCGGCAGAGATGGGAACAGAAGTACCCAGTGAGCCTCTGCTCTTTTTCAAGCCATCCACGTCTATCCTCGCCTCTGGTGCAGAAATTGAGTATCCACCACAGTCGCAGCGAGTAGACTACGAAGGAGAATTGGCGCTAATCATTGGCGATCGCACTTTCGAGTGTACACCAGAGGAGGCTCAAACAAAGATTTGGGGTTACACCATTGCCAATGATGTGACAGCGCGGGATTTACAAAAACGAGATAGTCAATGGACACGAGCCAAGGGTTTTGATACGTTTTGCCCCTTAGGACCGTGGATTGTTCGAGAAGTCAGCCCAGGAGCCAAATTGCAGACTTTTTTGAATGAGGAGGCAACTCCTGTACAATCTGCCTGTATCGACCAGATGGTATTTCCCCCAGATTTTCTTGTCTCCTATATTAGTCAAGTGATGACGCTGCTACCTGGGGACGTGGTTCTGACGGGTACCCCGTTGGGAGTTGGTGCGTTACACCCAGGCGATCGCGTGCGTGTGGAAATTGAAGGTATTGGTCGCTTAGAAAACACCGTAACACTTAGGCAACTAGTACAAAACTCTATAACAAACAAGTAAGACCTAGCACGGTTAACCTGCTGTGCATTAGTGTTTTGCCTCACTTGGCAACACTGAGACTTTTTTGTGAGCCTTTTTTCGCAACTGGCTCAGTGTTCTACTTTCTTGTAAGTCGCTTGATGAGTTTAACCAACACCTGTAAGGATTTCGCTAAGTTAAAGCAATAAGACTTAAGAGGTCGTTTATAAAGTAAAAATAAAATTTTTGTAGGGTGTGTTAGGCGCACCCTTTATAATTTGTAACGAAAAACATGTGAAAAGCGCCTAACGCACCACTGTATAACACAATACAGTTCAGATAAGACCAAAACCGTTACTAGGATGGCAATGTAAAGACGCGCCACCTCTCGTTTGTACACATCACCAAATCTCACTAAAAATTCTTAACAGCAAGCCTATTGCCATATAACATGGTGCGTTAGGGTTTAGCCTAACGCACCATACTTAAGATTTACTTTATAAATCAACTCTTAAACAATACCAATCAAACTTCACTCATCAAACAACTCAGTGTCAACAAGTCTTTAAAACAATTCAAACACTACAGTTACTACTGCGGTATTTACTTAAATCATTTTTTGTCGTCAGGATACATAGATGCCGAAGCATCAACATTGAGCTGGATGTGGGAATACGTAGAGTCCTAGTTACGAGTTCCGTTATAAGCAGCTTCGGAGATTAGGGGAATTTCAGCGTAGAGTCCTCTGACAGCTTGAACAATACTGAATATTGATGCACCTACAACTGCCAAGAAAATCAAGGTGAACATCACACTCCAAAACATAGGTACTGATAGTGATGCACCTTGTTGCACAATATTTAAAAGACTTAAAACTGCGGTACACAAATAAGTAAATATAGATAGCAAAAGAGCCTGCAAGGTATGGAACCGGATAAAATGTTGAACTTTTTCGTTTCTTACTACCAGAAGGTACAAAGCAAAGAAAAGGATAAAATCTCCAAACGGTATAGATTGATACAATTGAGCAACAGGAGTAAAAGGCACGTACAGCAATTCCAAAAAGGGGAATAGTGAAAACAATAAGCCACCAAATTGACGAACTTCAATTAAAGGCAAAATGTAAGGTAAGCAAGACAAAAGACGATGCTGAGTTGTGGTGCTTCCGCGCCAAGCCATTTTAATTTCTCCTGTTGTTAAAGGTGGATGTTACTATGCCAAGGATAACGCACCTGAGTGGCAAGCAGAAGATAAAAGTAATTGATAGTAAACGTTAATAGTCAAATGTCAATTGTCTGTTCTTTTCCTGGAACAGAACACGAATTGCTAATGACCATAAACACAGATCATAGATTATTCAATATTGGCAACTCGAAAACCCATTAGACACTCATACTGGTCTGGCTGCTGTTCAGCAAGTTTGCGAATAACGTGACCGCAGTACAGTTTACCTTGACGCCACCGGGGTTGACCGCTTCCGTCAGCGAGTAAGCAAGATTGGCATACCTGTTGAGGAGCAAAAATTTGGTCGTCCATGAGAATCACTAGCATCCAATCCCTCCTGTCAATTCTGAATTATTACTTATATATGCCCTGGGGGAGAACGCTGGTCAGGGTAGCAGTGGATGTTGTAGCGGATGGTTTATCTGTCAATCCCAAAAATAACTTATCCGTTATATGCGTCATTGTATCGATTGTCAAATATGTTACATCCTTGTATGTCATCCCTTGCCGAACCTTCCATGCTCAGTTAAGAAGAATGCCGCTAACTACAAACCAATTAAAATTGCTATATGGACTTTAATTAAATTGTATGTTGGCTATTTGACTTTGTAGTAAAAACTAATACATAAATTAATTTATGCACCATAGTGGCAAGCAGCTATGGTTCATACAAGATACGAGGAAAGAGCGTTATGATTATTAACGCATTTATTGGTCTAGCATCCAATAATTAAGTAAGTCGGGGTAAATAAATGTTATGAGTCGTTAGTCATTAGTCAACAACTATATGGACTATAGACCATAGACTTTGGACACTTACCGACTGTTTTGCAAATTTCCATAAGGATAGCTGAAGTGACTCTGACTAACTCAGATTTTCTTGCCTCCTCCGACCCTGCTGTGGCGGAGTTAATCAACCAAGAACTGCAACGCCAACGCGACCACTTGGAGTTGATTGCTAGTGAAAACTTTACCTCTGCCGCTGTACTAGCAGCTCAGGGTTCCGTACTGACAAATAAATATGCAGAGGGATTACCTGGTAAACGCTACTATGGCGGCTGTGAGTTTGTAGATAAAATTGAGCAGGTGGCAATTGACCGTGCCAAACAATTGTTTGGTGCTGCTCATGCCAATGTCCAACCTCATTCTGGCGCACAGGCAAATTTTGCAGTGTTTTTGACGCTGCTAGAACCTGGAGATAAATTCCTCGGAATGGATTTGTCTCATGGAGGACATTTGACCCACGGTTCGCCTGTGAATGTATCCGGTAAGTGGTTCCAGGCTTCCCACTACGGTGTCAATCAGGAAACAGAACAACTCGACTATGAGCAAATTCGAGAGCTGGCGCTTAGGGAGCGTCCAAAGCTTTTGATTTGTGGTTATTCGGCATATCCCCGCGTCATCGACTTTGAAAAGTTCCGCAGTATCGCCGATGAAGTTGGCGCATACTTACTGGCAGATATTGCCCATATTGCCGGTTTGGTTGCCACTGGTCATCACCCCAACCCTATTCCCTATTGTGATGTTGTGACCACAACGACACACAAAACTCTACGCGGTCCTCGGGGTGGCTTAATCTTGACCCGCGACCCAGAATTGGGTAAAAAGCTGGATAAATCGGTTTTCCCTGGTAATCAAGGTGGACCTTTGGAACACGTCATCGCCGGTAAAGCAGTCGCTTTTGGCGAAGCCCTAAAGCCAGAGTTTAAAGTATATTCTGCCCAAGTGATTGAAAATGCCCGTGCTTTGGCTACCCAACTCCAAAACCGAGGCTTAAAGCTAGTGTCAAATGGCACTGAGAACCATTTAATGCTAGTTGACCTGCGGTCTATCGGCTTGACAGGTAAGCAAGCAGATCAGTTGGTGAGTGGTGTGAATATCACCGCCAACAAGAACACAGTTCCCTTCGATCCAGAGTCACCATTTGTGACGAGCGGTTTAAGGTTGGGTTCCCCAGCCATGACAACGCGGGGTTTGGGAGTCGAAGAATTTACGGAGATTGGCAATATTATTGCCGATCGCCTGTTAAATCCAGATTCAGCAGACATTGCCCAAGATTGTCAGCGACGGGTCAAAGCGTTGTGCGATCGCTTCCCCTTGTACCCTCACATAGAGATTCCGGTACCAGTGTTAGCGTGAAATTATAGTTAGCAGTTATGGGTTAGGAGTTATAAATTAATAATTCCTAACTCATAATTTTTTCAGGTTTCCAGCCAGCAATCTTAAATTTAAAATCCAAAATGTAAAAATCCCCTGCTGATTAAAATCTCAATTGTAGTAAATATAGGTAGACAAGTCCTCGGCAGATTTTTGTCTTCAAACCTAACTTATTGAATATACAGATGCCTCCTCAGATATATCATCTGATTGCCTTCCTCTTTGCCGCCGTAGTCGTTCTCTGGACTACGCCTGATGTGAGAAATATTGGCATCAAAAGTGGACGCTTAGATAAACCGAATGACCGAAAAGTTCATCAGCGCCCGATGGTGCGCCTGGGCGGAGTTTCTATCTTTACAGGTACTCTCATCTCCCTGCTGATTGTTTGGTGGTTAGGCGGATTTGGAATTTTGCCGCCAGAAAAAGAATGGCAAATTTGGGGAATCACCTTAGGAGGTATTGGCTTTTTTCTCATCGGCTTAGCAGACGATTTGTTAAACTTGTCTGCGATCGCACGTCTTGTCATGCAAATTATTGTTGCAGCGCTTGCTTGGAAAGTAGGTGTCAGTATAGATTTCTTAAGCATTCCTACAGGTGGAATAATTCAACTTGGTTGGTGGAGTTTGCCGATCACAGTTGTGTGGCTGGTAGGAATGGTGAATGCAATTAACTGGATTGACGGTTTAGACGGCTTAGCTGCTGGCGTGTCTGGAATTGCGGCTGTGGTGATGCTAGTTGCGGCGTTGTTTATGCAGCAGCCTGCAGCAGCCCTAATTGCCGCAGCGCTTGCTGGTGCTTCACTAGGATTTCTGCGTTATAATTTTAACCCCGCGCAAATCTTTATGGGAGATGGCGGGTCTTATTTTATGGGATTCACCCTCGCAGCAGTTGGTGTCGTTGGTTTAGTCAAAACTGCTGCTGTGACTGCGGTGTTATTGCCTTTCCTCATTCTGGCAGTACCGATTGTAGATATGTCAGCAGTGATTTTGGCACGACTGCGCCGTGGCAAATCGCCTTTTGTTGCTGATAAGAGCCATCTGCACCACAGACTGTTACAAGCTGGTTTGTCTCATAGGTTGACTGTTTTGTTCATTTACTCTTTAACTCTATGGGTTGGGAGTTTGGCATTGGCTATAGCTGGTATACCCAGTGGGATTGCTTATGCTTGTGCTGCCACTTCTTTGCTAAGCTACACTGGTTGGAAAGTTTGGAAACACTCGCGGCAATCCTAGGTGGTTAGTGGTGAGTGGTTAGTAGTTAGTCGTTAGTGATATATTTTGACGACCAACAACTAACAACTAACAATTAACTTTTATGAGTGCAGAAATTATTTGCGTTGGTACCGAACTGCTGTTAGGAGATATTCTTAACAGCAATGCTCAGTATTTGGCGCAGCAGTTAGCCAAGTTGGGTATCCCTCACTACTATCAAACCGTCGTCGGAGATAATCCAGGAAGGTTAAAACAGGTTATAGAAATTGCGAGTCAAAGAGCGCAAATTTTGATTTTCACCGGAGGTCTTGGTCCCACACCCGATGACCTGACTTGTGAAACGATCGCTGATTTTTTTGGCGTTCCTTTGGTAGAACGTCCAGACATTATTGAAGATATTACCAGGAAATACACGCAGCGCAGCCGGGTGATGACCCCCAGCAACCGCAAACAAGCTTTGATACCCCAAGGCGCAGAAATTTTACCAAACCCCACAGGAACAGCACCCGGTATTATTTGGCAACCGCGTCCGGAGTTAACGATTTTCACCTTTCCTGGTGTACCAAGTGAAATGCACCGGATGTGGGAACAAACTGCTGTCCCCTATCTCAAAAGTCAAGGTTGGGGCAAAGAAATTATTTACAGTCGGATGTTAAAGTTTTGGGGTGTTGCGGAATCTGCTTTGGCGGAGAAAGTGACAGCTTATCTCAACTTACCCAACCCAACAGTTGCACCTTATTCGAGTAGAGGGGAAGTCAAGTTACGAGTTTCTGCGAAAGCTGCTTCGGAAGCACAAGCACAGGATTTGATTGCACCTGTTGAGAAACAAATTAAAGAAATTGCTGGATTAGATTATTATGGTGCCGATGATGACACCCTTGCCTCAGTCGTGGGTGAGTTGTTGCGGAGTGCTGGGGAAACCCTTTCTGTGGCAGAATCTTGCACGGGTGGCGGATTGGGGCAAATGTTGACGGAGATTTCTGGAAGTTCTGATTACTTTTGGGGTGGGGTGATTTCTTACGACAACTCGGTGAAAGAAAGGCTTTTGGGGGTGAACTCAGAAGATTTGGCAAAGCACGGGGCTGTCAGTTCTATTGTGGCAGAACAAATGGCTACGGGAGTGCGAGATCGCCTCGCTACGAGTTGGGGAGTGAGTATCACTGGTATCGCTGGACCAGGCGGTGGTACGGAGACTAAGCCTGTAGGGTTGGTTTACATTGGCTTAGCAGGACCAAATGGGGAAGTGGAAAGTTTTGAATATCGTTTTGGTGCTGCGCGGGGTCGTTCTTTAATTCGTCATGTAAGTGCGTGTACGGCGTTGGACAATCTGCGAAGGAAGTTGTTGAAATGAAAATCGAACCACAGATGGACACAGATGGACACAGATAATTTATCTGCGTGCATCTGTGGTTTTAATCCTAGTTAAGCACCTTCCCGCAGCTTATCCAACACGCCTCTATCTTCTAAAGTAGAGGTATCGCCGGAAACTTCTTGCCCCGCAGCTAGATTTCGCAGCAATCGCCGCATAATCTTACCAGAACGAGTTTTGGGCAAAGCGTCGGTAAAGCGAATTTCTCCCGGACGGGCGATCGCCCCAATTTCCTGCACAACGTGTTTTTTCAGTTCTTTACTCAGTTCTTCACTGGGGTTATTACCACCTTCTAAAGTTACAAAAGCAACTATCTCTTCCCCTTTGAGTTCATCTGGCTTGCCTACCACAGCGGCTTCAGCTACGGTGGGGTGCGAAACTAAGGCTGATTCAATTTCCATTGTTCCCAGTCTATGCCCTGACACATTTATAACATCATCTACACGCCCCATGACCCAGAAGTAACCGTCTTCATCGCGTCTTGCGCCATCTCCGGCAAAGTAGACATACTCCCCATCTTTCGGGGGGATGTGTTCCCAATAAGTGCGGCGGAAGCGTTCTGGATCGCCGTATACTGTTCGCAGCATACCGGGCCAAGGATGCCGCACGACTAAGTAACCGCCTTCGTTGTCGCCTACAGAATTGCCTTCTAAATCCACGACATCGGCTAAGATGCCAGGGAAGGGACGAGTCGCGGAACCTGGTTTCGTAGGAATTGCCCCAGGAAGTGGTGTAATCATGATACCGCCAGTTTCTGTTTGCCACCAAGTATCGACAATTGGACAGCGATCGCCGCCAATCACTTTCTGATACCACATCCAAGCTTCTGGGTTAATTGGTTCGCCCACCGTTCCCAGCAAGCGTAGGGAAGACAGATTTCGTGCGTTGGGCAAGTGTTCGCCCATTTTGATAAAGGCACGAATAGCAGTCGGTGCGGTATAAAAAACGGTAACGCCGAGTTTCTCGATAATATCCCACGTACAGCCAGGGTTAGACGCACGAGGCGCACCTTCGTACATCACCGTTGTTGCACCGTTGGAAAGGGGACCGTAAACGATGTAGCTGTGTCCCGTAATCCAACCTACGTCAGCAGTACACCAATATATATCGGTTTCTTGCAGGTCAAAAATCCATTTGGTGGTCATGTGGGTATATAAGTTATAACCACCAGTTGTATGTACAACGCCTTTCGGTTTGCCAGTGCTACCGGAAGTGTAGAGGATGAACAGCATATCTTCACTGTCCATTGGTTCAGCGGGACAATCTGCAGAGACACCTTTTTGCAAATCATGCCACCATTGGTCACGTCCCGATGTCATATTCGTATCTTGTCCGGTACGCTTGACAACCACAACATTTTCTACGGAGGGAACAGCGCCATTGGCTAAAGCTTTGTCTACTTGCTCCTTGAGAGGTACAATTGCATCCTTACGCCAACCACCATCAGCAGTAACTACGAGTTTTGCTTGCGCATCGATCAGCCTGTCGCGCAAAGCTTCTGCACTAAAACCACCAAAAACAACGCTGTGGGGTGCGCCTATTCTGGCACAAGCTAGCATGGCGATCGCCGCTTCCGGAATCATTGGCATATAAATGCCCACGCGATCGCCCTTTTTCACACCCAGTTGCTTCAGCACATTAGCAAACTGGCAAACTTCCCGATGCAGTTGGGCGTAAGTGATAGTGCGTGAGTCGCCTGGTTCTCCTTCCCAAATAATCGCAGCTTTATTCTTGCGCCAGGTGGTGAGGTGTCTGTCAAGACAGTTGTAAGAAATATTAATTTTGCCGTTGACAAACCACTTAACAAACGGTGGTTGCCAATCTAGAACTGTGTCCCATTTCTGGAACCAGTGCAACTCTTGTTCTGCCAATTCCGCCCAGAATTTTTGGGGATCAGCTTTAGCTTTGTCGTAGAGGCGCTCGTATTCTTCCAAACTTTTGATCTGGGCTTTTTGAGAGAATTCTTGGCTTGGGTGGAATAAACGCTTTTCTTGAAGGATTGATTCTATCGTGGGTTGAGACATGATTGTTTGTGCAATTGGCGATGTGACTGAACACTATTGTGTACGCAGATTTACCAGAAAGTGTTTTGATTTTCGTTAAGATGCGCCAGTATTACAAAGTTAATTTATACATAGCCCTAAGGAGTGGGCGTTGAGAAACGTATTTTTGATTGTCATATTGCAAGATGTAGGTAGTACTCAAAAACACTGCCAGCACCCATGCCAATTACTGTAGAACCCAGCAGCTTATCCCTCAACGACGTTCATCGCCTGCTGAAACTGCAACAAGAGCCTATTGGTTCATTCACAGACTTCCTAACTCTAAACTCTCTAACCGAATTTGAACAAGAGGATTTATTGAAAATTAGGAATGACTTTTGGCGTTATCTCGCGGCAGGTAAAATTTCTGAAGGCTTGGTTAAATTTTTGACGCTTGCACCCTTAATGCGAGCAGCTGGATTCTATGATGTGGCTATTCGCCTGACGATGGAGGATGTGATAGCGATCGCCATCGAAGACGAGCAGACAAGCATTAGAGGACGGATGGACATTTTAGCAGTCAATAATGCTCAAGCAACGACTGCGCCACCTTTTTGGATTTTAGTGATAGAAACGAAAAATAGTTTAGTCGAGGTATTTGAGGGTTTACCGCAATTACTTACTTACGCTTTTAAAAGTTTAGAGCAGCAAGCATCAGTTTGGGGACTGACGACAAACGGACTGCGTTATCAGTTCGTACATTTAAAACAAGGAACTCCCCCAACTTATCAGTTAATGCCCTCACTCAGCCTGAATGAATCTGAGGGTTCAATTCGGTTGTTGCAGGTTATGAAAGCGATTTGCCAGTTAGAGAATTTTCAGGTGAAAGCGCCAGCCCGAAAAGCAAACTAGTCAATAAACCTTTCTGGAATTCAAGCTGTTAAGCTGGAAGTTATTAGTATGATGCCGCTTGACAAAGAAGCTTATGGAACCATTAACCGCAGGTGCGATCGCAACTCTCGCTTTTACAAAAGCCTTTGAAAAGACTATTGAGAAGTTTACAGAAGCAGCACTCGTCAAGATGAATAAGCTGCGGAAAAAGATTTGGGACAAGTTAAGAGGAAACATCAAAGCAGAAACTGCACTTGCTGCGGCTGAAAAAGGTTCCAAACCTGATTTAGATACGGTAACTGCTTATTTGCGGGTAGAAATGGATAAAGATGAGCAATTTGCTCAAGAGGTGCAAACTCTTGCCAGAGACATCCATCAAGAAATCAACATTGGCAAGATTCAAGGGCAAAATGTTCAAAACGTCTATGGTGGCGAAGGTTACCAAAATAATGATAGTAAAGCGCCTATCTTTCAAGGCGTAGATAATAGCCCAATTACCATCAACTACCATAATCCCCCTTCTTGACTACAGTCGTCCGAACGGGAACGGACAAAGTTAAATCCCCCTAAATTTATTCCTTACCGAGGCGTCGCCAACTTTGTGGGACGACAGCAGGAACTTGCTGCACTGCATGAAAAATTGCAGAAACCTGGCACTGTGGCAATTTCTGCCATTGCTGGTATGGGGGGTGTGGGGAAAACTGAACTGGCGACACAATACGCACACCAGCATCAAGCACATTACTCTGGTGGCGTTTGCTGGTTAAATGCCAAAGAATCAAATTTAGCGGCGGAGATTGTGCAGCTTGCCCAATTCTACATGAATCGGGAAGTGCCACAGCAGCTGACTCTCCCAAAACAGGTAGAATGGTGCTGGCAAAACTGGCAACCAGCAGAAGGATTGGTGTTGGTTGTCTTGGACGATATCACCGATTTAAAAGATTGGAAGAATTCTCAACAGTTACTACCAATAGATAACCGCTTCCGCGTTTTGATCACAACGCGACTGCGAAACCTCGACGCCGATATTCAGGAATTACCTCTGGATGTGCTGTTACCAGATAAGGCTTTGCAATTATTGACAGATTTGGTGGGCGAAAGGCGGGTATATCGTAACGTAGAGACGCAAAATTTTGCGTCTTTATTATGTGAGTGGTTGGGATATCTCCCTTTAGGTTTGCAATTGGTAGGGCAGTATTTACGTGAAGATCCAGATTTGTCTTTAGCTGAGATGTTACAGCGGCTGCAAGCACAGCAACTGGAAGATGAGGCGATCAACCCCACAACGCGGGGAGTGAAAGCCGCATTTGAATTAAGCTGGCGAGAACTTGACTTGATGACGCAGCGTGTAGCTGAGCTGTTAAGCTTGTTTGCCCAGGATGTGATTCCTTGGAAATTGGTAGAATCTGCTGGTAAGTTGCTGAATTGGGCAAAGGCAGATGTTAACGAAGCGAAAAAGCAACTTTACAAACGCCACTTGATTCAACGGGTGGAAGAAAAAGAAGGCTGCTACAAAATTCACCCCTTAATTCGGCAGTTTTTGCAAGCCAAGCAAGAAACCTCACAACAACCCGACGAACTCAAACAAGCTTTTACCTCCACCTTAGTCGCAATTGCCCAAGAAATACCCGATTCTCCCACCCGTGAATTTATTGAGTCAGTGCAAGATGCCATTCCTCATCTGACAGAAGTGGCACAAAATCTAATTGATACGGTACGAAATGAAGATATCATTTCGGTTTTTGGGGGTTTAGGCAGATTTTATCAAGGACAGGGTTTGTATGCGCTAGCAGAACCTTGGAGAGAACAGTGTTTAAAAGTAGTGCAGGCACGCTTGGGAGAAGAACATCCCCATGTCGCCACTAGCTTGAACAACCAGGCAGAACTTTACCGTTATCAAGGACGCTACAACGAAGCCGAACCGTTGTTCCTGCAAGCTTTGGCGCTCTACAAACGCCTGCAGAAAGAAGAACATCTCTTAGTTGCAGAAAGCTTGAACAACCTAGCAATAGTCTACTCCTCTCAAGGACGCTACAGCGAAGCCGAACCGTTGCATCTGCAAGCTTTGGCGCTACGAAAACGCTTACTGGGAGATGAACATCTCTTAGTTGCAGAAAGCTTGAACAACTTAGCATTACTTTACTCCTCTCAAGGACGCTACAGCGAAGCCGAAACGCTGTTGATGCAAGCTTTGGCACTGCGAAAATCCCTGCTAGGAGATAAACATCCCGCTGTCGCCTTATCATTGAACAACCTGGCATTACTCTACTACTATCAAGGGCGCTACACTGAAGCTGAACCGTTATCCCTAGAAGCAATAGAAATAGATAAACAATTTTTAGGAGAAGAAAACCCTGATTTTGCTACAGACCTTCACAATTTAGCATTGATATACCGTGCTCAAGAGCGATACAACGAAGCAGAAACAGTGTTTTTGCAAGCCTTGAAACTAAAGCAGCGTCTATTCCCAAAGGATCATCCCCTTTTAGCAGACACTATCTACGCTTTAGGCAAGCTGTACACACAGCAGGGGCGATGTAGCGAAGCTGAACCTTTTTGTGTAAAAGCATTGGAACTTGATAAAAGCCTGCTGGGAGAAAACCATCCAAATGTCGCTGAAAGTCTGAATAACCTGGCAGAACTCTACCATTCTCAAGGACGTTACGCGGAAGCAGAACCTTTGTATCAGGAGGCATTAGAGATTCTTCAGCAGGTGTTTGAGGTCAATCATCCCAAGACGGTTACTGTTCGTAAAAATCTGGAAAATCTCCGGACTCAGATGAGTGCTAGCCATGAAAATCTAACAAATCTTCAGGGTGAGAAAAGTGCAAGCAATTCCTGGTTTGGGACGCTTTTAGGGTTTTGGCGTTGATACCAAGTTGTTGTCCAAAATGTCATTCTGAGCGGAACGCTAGTGGAGCGTAAGCGCAAAGCGCACACTTCGTGAACGCGTAGCGTGTCCCCTTGGGACTCAGAATCTCATACTCATGTTGTCGGGAGAGATGCTTCGTTTCGCTTCGCTACACTCAGCATGACATGATTGTCCAAAGTGTCATTCTGAGAGGAACGCCAGTGCAGCGAAGAATCTTGGAGAAACGCGATTTCTAGAGATGCTTCGTTCCGCTTTGCTACACTCAGCATGACATGATTGTCCAAAATGTCATTCTGAGCAAAACGCCAGTGGAGCGAAGAATCTTGGAGAAACGCGATTTCTAGAGATGCTTCGTTCGGCTTTGCTACACTCAGCATGACATGATTGTCCAAAGTGTCATTCTGAGCGGAACGCCAGTGCAGCGAAGAATCTTAAAGAAACTCGATTTCTAGAGATGCTTCGTTCGGCTTTACTACACTCAGCATGACATGATTGTCCAAAGTGTCATTCTGTTAGCGTAGCTCCTCCGCAGGAGGCACGGAACGTTACTGGAGCGAAGAATCTTGGAGAAACTCGATTTCTAGAGATGGTTCGTTCGGCTTTACTACACTCAACATGACATGATTATCCAAAATGTCATTCGTTTCCGGAGAGATGCTTCGTTCCGCTTTGCTACACTCAGCATGACATGATTGTCCAAAGTGTCATTCTGTTAGCGTAGCTCCTCCGCAGGAGGCGCGGAACGAAGTAAAGCGTAAGCGCAAAGCGCACACTTCGTGAACGCGTAGCGTGTCCCCTTGGGACTCAGAATCTTATATTCACGTTGGCAGGCGAGATGCTTCACTCCGCTGCGCTACACTCAGCATGACATAGTGTAGTTATTTGATTCCGCAAATAGAAAAGTTTCTCATGACATGGATTGGGTTACTTTTCATACCAATCGACACTCAAATCACGCCATTCTGGATTCATTGATTCAATCAAAGCAATCTTTTTTACACGCAACCAACCCTTGATTTGCTTTTCACGAGCGATCGCTGCTGTGACATCTACAGTTTCCTCGTAATAAGCCAGTTTATCAATGTTGTATTTCTGAGTGAAGCCAGGGATTAGCTTTTGCTTGTGTTCGTACACACGACGAATTATGTCGTTAGTTACGCCAGTATAAAGAGTTTTTGAGCGATTAGTGAGAATGTAGACGTAATAATTATTCACCAGTGGAGAAAATATACTTACTCTACATCACCTTATCTAACAATTCCCTAGTTGTCATTCTGAGCGGAACGCTAGTAGAGCGTATCTCCTGCGGAGACTCTACGCGAACGCGCTACTCGCTTAGAATCTAAGTTTTTGCCAAGTTTGTTGCCAGATGCTTCATTGCGCTACCGCTCCATTCAGCATGACATACACTGCCAAGTTTGTTGCCAGATGCTTCATTGCGCTACCGCTCCATTCAGCATGACATACACTGCCAAGTTTGTTGCCAGATGCTTCATTGCGCTACCGCTCCATTCAGCATGACATACACTGCCAAGTTTGTTGCCAGATGCTTCATTGTGCTACCGCTCGATTCAGCATGACATACACTGCCAAGTTTGTTGCCAGATGCTTCATTGCGCTACCGCTCGATTCAGCATGACATACACTGCCAAGTTTGTTGCCAGATGCTTCATTGTGCTATCGCTCCATTCAGCATGACATACACGCGCCTGCTAATTATTGGACAAGGAAGGGTAATGCGATCGCTCAATGACGCTTTGTGCTTGCACTCTTAAACTTTCAAAATATCGTCAACAGTTAATTGCAATTCTGGAAATGTGGGAGATACGATGCGATCAGAGCTTCTGTAAGCAGTTGGCTGATAGACGCCATTAGCATTTAACTGATACACAAAAACAGTAGGAACCTTGGGATTACCCAAGTAATTTCTGCTACCAAGAGCCAAGTAGTCTACAATCCAATACTCGGGAATGCCCAGACGTTGATATTCGTCTAGTTTATCGATGTAGTCATCCTCCCAGTTGCTTGATATCACCTCTACAGCCAGTTGCAGAGGTTCACGCAGTGCAGAACTTGCTGAGCGATTTTTTCGCCAAGTATCTAAGCTAACAACGCTGACATCAGGGTTTCGTCCCTGCTCCTGACCGTCTTGGGTCACGGTTGCGATCATAATCCTACCGGAGACCTTATAATTTAAGCTGAGTCGGTCAACCTCTTTATCCAGTTGTTTGGCAATGAAATCTGCTACATCTTCATGCAGCCTAGTTGCTAGTATTCTCACTATTTCTCCATTCACCAGTTCATAACGACCATCCTCAGGGCATTGCTCAAGAAATTGCTCAAAGGTTAGCTTTTTCCCAGTTGTAGTTGTTGTCATACTTTTTACCTCTGGTAGCCGTTTAGGTAACACAGCGTTCTAGCTGGGCTGCTGCTGGTGTGTATCAACTTAAAAATCTCATATTGCGGCTTGCTCTGCTGCCGTGTCCATATCCTAGCAATTTGCAGGTCTTCAGAAATTAGCCCTGACACGTTAAGCTTTATTAAAGTAGCTTTTTATTGCGCCTTCTATAATAAATTCGCTAATACTGTTCATTTTTAAGTTTTGCAGCTTGAGAAACCTGGAATGCTAGACCAAATATTTGACTACCTTCACTTACACTTCAGCATTGAAACCTCCATAGTCCTGCTCATCCTGATTTTTCTAGAGGCGGTGCTGTCTGCTGACAACGCGATCGCCCTCGCTGCGATCGCCCAAGGACTAGAAGACAAAAAGCTCGAACGTGAGGCGCTCAACATTGGTTTGGTAGTTGCTTACGTTTTACGAATCACCTTACTTCTGACAGCTACCTGGGTGCAACAGTTCTGGCAGTTTGAGTTACTAGGTGCAGCTTACCTACTGTGGTTAGTATTCCAACATTTTACTTCCGAAGAAGGCGAAGACAATCAACACCACGGTCCTCGTTTTAGCTCTGTGTTGCAAGCCATACCTGTTCTTGCCTTCACAGATTTAGCATTTTCTCTGGATAGCGTCACCACTGCAATAGCCGTTTCTAATGAAACGTGGCTGGTGATTACGGGTACGACTATTGGTGTTGTCACCCTGCGCTTTATGGCGGGTTTGTTTATCCAATGGTTAGATGAATATGTCTACTTGGAGGACGCAGGCTATATCACTGTGGCATTAGTGGGCTTGCGCTTGCTCTTAAAAGTGGTGAATGATTCTTTGGTTCCGCCACAATGGTTCATGATTACTGCGATCGCCCTCATCTTGGCTTGGGGGTTTTCTAAGCGCACTGAAACCGAAAAAATCATAGAAGAACCAGAAAAGACTGAAGTTGTCGAAGGAAGTAGGGAGTAGAAATTGTTAGTGCGAGCGTTGTAGAGACGCGCCATGGCGCGTCTCTACATTTGGAACTACTCGTGCAACCAAGGTGTTAAGGTTGGTTGCCAAGAAACCAATTCTTCTTCTTTAAACCACAGGGCAATTTCCCGTTGCGCTGTTTCGATAGCATCGGAACCGTGGATCAGGTTACGACCAATATTAATGCCAAAATCGCCTCGAATTGTTCCTGGTTCTGCGGAAAGCGGGTTCGTTGCACCAATGATTTTTCTGGCGGCTGCAACAACGCCTTCGCCTTCCCAAACCATCGCCACAACAGGACCGGAAGTGATAAACTCTACCAATCCACCAAAAAAAGGTCTTTCCCGGTGAACATCATAGTGCTGTTCAGCCAATTCCCGACTGACTTTCAGAAATTTCAAACCAACGAGGGTAAAGCCTTTACTTTCATAGCGACGGATCACTTCACCAACCAATGCGCGCTGCACGCCATCAGGCTTAATTGCTAAGAATGTGCGCTCCATTGCTATCTCCTCAAATTTAACAACTTTGTCCTTTGTCCTTTGTCCTCGCCCAATTGTCAATAATCAATGACAAATGACCAATGACAAATGACCAATCTGAGAATATCTCAGAAAGTATCTCTAAGATGCATATGCGCTGAAAGATGAATGCGCTAAATTGTTATTTCGTGGGTGTAACATAGAGGTCAGGAAGAAATGCGTGCTGAGTCAACAGAGACATCAGAAGAGGTGGTGAAACCTCCGTCTAACGGACACAAAACTGAATTGAAAAATCACAAACAAAAAAAGCTACTACCACCAGCCTCGTCGCCAGACATGTCCCGCTTCTGGAAAATAGAGGATAGTGAAGAACTTTACCGAATTGAAGGTTGGGGACAGCCTTACTTTTCGATTAACGCTGCCGGTCACATTACTGTTTCTCCCAAGGGCGATCGCGGTGGTTCTTTGGATTTGTATGAACTCGTCAACGCCCTGAAGCAGCGTAACTTGGGACTACCCATGCTGATCCGTTTTTCGGATATTCTGGAAGACAGGATTGAGCGGTTAAACGCTTGTTTTGCCAAAGCGATCGCCCGCTACAACTACCCTGGCACGTATCGTGGTGTCTTTCCTGTCAAATGCAACCAGCAAAGGCACTTAATTGAGGACTTGGTACGGTTCGGCAAACCCCATCAATTTGGCTTAGAAGCTGGTTCCAAGCCAGAATTAATGATTGCCCTCGCATTGCTAGATACACCAGGAGCAATGCTAATTTGCAACGGCTACAAAGACCGAGAATACATCGAAACCGCGATGCTGGCACAAAGACTGGGGCAAAAGCCGGTGATCGTCCTAGAACAAATCGAAGAAGTCGATTTGGTGATCGAAGTCAGCCAACAATTGGGGATTGATCCAATTGTTGGTGTAAGAGCGAAACTCAGTACTCAAGGCATGGGACGGTGGGGAACTTCTACCGGCGATCGCGCGAAATTTGGTCTGACGATCCCCGAAATTATTGAGGCAGTTGACAAGTTACGCGAAGCTAACCTTTTGGGTTCCTTACAGCTTTTACACTTCCACATCGGGTCGCAAATCTCTGCCATTAATGTGATTAAAGATGCCATCCAAGAAGCAAGCCGTATTTATGTAGAATTAGCGGTGCTGGGGGCAAACATGAAGTATCTCGATGTAGGCGGTGGCTTGGGTGTAGACTATGACGGTTCCCAAACCAACTTCTACGCCTCGAAAAACTACAATATGCAGAACTATGCCAACGACATCGTGGCAGAGTTAAAAGATACCTGTGCAGAGCGGAATATACCAGTACCAACACTGATAAGCGAAAGCGGACGGGCGATCGCCTCCCATCAGTCGGTGTTGATTTTTGATGTTCTCAGTACCAGCAGTGTCCCTCTTGATCCACCAGATCTGCCACAAGAGGGAGAATCCCCAATTATTACTTATCTGTGGGAAACTTACCAATCGATAAACCAAGAGAATTACCAAGAGTTCTACCACGACGCGACTCAATTCAAAGAAGAAGCCATCAGTCGCTTTAACTTAGGGATTTTAAGTCTTACAGAACGCGCTAAAGCGGAAAGGCTTTACTGGGCTTGTTGTCAAAAAATTGTTGAGATAACCAGAAAGCAGGAATACGTACCCGACGAGTTGGAAGACTTAGAAAAAATTATGGCTTCCATCTACTACGTTAATCTTTCTGTCTTTCAATCCGCACCTGATTGTTGGGCGATTGACCAACTCTTCCCGATCATGCCAATCCACCGTTTGGGAGAAGAACCAACACAGCGAGGGATTTTGGCAGATTTAACCTGTGATAGTGATGGGAAAATCGACCGTTTTATCGACTTGCGGGATGTGAAGTCAGTTTTGGAACTGCACTCCTTAAAACCAGGAGAACCTTATTATCTGGGAATGTTCCTCAATGGAGCTTACCAGGAAATTATGGGCAATTTGCACAACCTCTTTGGCGATACCAACGCGGTTCACATCCAATTGACGCCAAAAGGTTACCAAATTGAACATGTCGTCAAAGGCGATACCATGAGCGAAGTGGTGAGCTACGTGCAGTATGACTCTGAGGATATGGTGGAAAGCATTCGCCAGCGCTGCGAATATGCTTTAGCAGAAAATCGCATCACTTTAGCGGAATCTCAAAGACTGATGCAAACCTACGAACAGAGTTTGCGGCGCTACACTTACCTAAATAGTTAAAAGTGATTGGTCATTAGTCATGAATTAATGACCCTTACGGGTATGCCTTCGGCACACCTTTGGTGTTAGCGAAGCTCCTCCGAAGGAGGCACGCCAGTTCCCTACGGCGGGAGACCCGCCTACAGGACTGGACTAACTAATGACTAATGACTCTTGACTAACTAGCGTTTGTTCCCAACAATTCAGCAATGGCTTGCCGTTCAGCTGGCGTGTGGGAGGGTGGATCTTGACGAGCATCAGTAATCAGCCAGTCTAAAGCAGCGGCTTGGACATCTATCGTTGCTCCGGTCTTGTCTACGCAGTGACGTCCAAACACCAACTTGTCAACAAGCCGTACTCCGGGACCCAGACGCGACCATTCAAAAATCACGCTGTTTTCGACTGTTGCGCCACTGCATACCCAACAATTTGGACCTATCATCGTCGGACCAACGATTTTGGCTCCGTCTTCAATCTTGGTCATGCCACCGATGTAAACGGGACCTGTGATATCGACTTTATCCCAATTTACAGCAACGTTCATACCAGTGTAGATACCGGGGGCGACTTGTTGACCTGGAATTTGTACGTTCTTAATTTCCCCTGAGAGGACACCGCGAATTGCCCGCCAGTAGTCTGGGACTTTACCAATATCTACCCATTCAAAATCCATTGGGATGGCGTAGAAGGGCGCACCGATTTCCACCAATTTGGGGAACAGCTGACTACCGATGTCAAACTCTACTCCAGAGGGGATATAATTAAAAACCTCTGGCTCAAAAATATAAATACCTGTGTTGATATTGGTGCTTAAAGCCTCCTCTACCTTGGGTTTTTCTTGGAAAGCTTTAACGCGACCATCTTCGTCAGTGACAACTACACCATAACTAGAAACTTCTTCCAGGGGAACGGATTTCATGATAATAGTGGCAATAGATCCCTTAGATTTATGCCACTTCACAGCTGCGGTCAAATCCAAATCAATCAGGGCATCGCCGCACAACACCACAAAGGTATCGTCAAAGAATGGGTAAAAGTCTTGGATTTTCCGCATACCTCCCGCAGAGCCAACGGCTTCCCCGACCAGGGTACCATCGACAATGCGACCTTCAAAAGAATAGGCAATCTGCACACCAAAGCGTTGACCATCACGGAAATAACTCTCAATTTCCTCTGCTAAATGGCTAACATTAACCATAATCTGGTCAAACCCATGCTGGCGTAAAAGCTCTAGTAAAAATTCCATTACTGGCTTTTGCAGGATGGGCATCATCGGTTTGGGCGTTGTGTAGGTAATCGGACGTACACGAGTACCTTTACCAGCCGCGAGAATCATCGCCTTCATATGTCTTTATTCCTCAACCACAAGCCAGTTTACTGTTATCAATTGGTACTTCATCATCAGTTTATTTCCGCTCTAAGTCATCCCTAAAAGCACGGATAACAGAAATTAAGAGACTTGGTGCAACCATAGGCATAGCCAGTGTAAAATGTGAAGGACAATTTATGAAGAAAGTATAAAACAGCAAGCGTAAAGTATGAAAATTTGGTACTTTAGCTTTGATACTTCATGCTTTGCATCATTCTTTATCCTACCGTACCCAACGGGTGCGCCCCTAACCCTGTGGGAAGCTACCCAGAGGGCGTCTACATCTTTTGATTGGTTATGTTTTCAATTTAATCGGATTTTGGAGTTTACTGAAGCCAAAGTCTGAAAATTATGAATATTCCTATGTTGTACACTCTTGATTCACAGGAGTATCTATGGATTTGTTGTTGCCTGAATCTGTAAGTAACCGAATTTTGATGTCCTGGTAAAACTCCTCTTGCAATAGCTCTACCTTTGATTGAGCACAAAGCAGTAGTAGCGCCCAGAAAACGCTAACAACTAGATGGCTGTGCCTTGATGTGTGTGTACCATTGTTTTCTGGTTGCTTTGTCTGAGTCCACAACTCCACTAGCTGTTCCAGATTCAGCCAATTTTTCTGTAAACTCAGATCTGTTGCTACACTTTGCAACACCTGCTCCAGCTCAATTGCCACCTCTGTAAGATTTTCCTGATGAGCCAACTCTAATGCAGCACGCATACTTTGCAAACTAGGTTGGCGTCTAGGACGGGCAGGTTTATTGACTTTTTCTACCAGTTTCAATTGTTGCGCCATGACTTGCAATTGCTCAATCAGCTCTTGCAGAGTCACACGACGCTTTGGTGGTGGCATTGCTGCTAGACGACGACGCAAGTGCCGCTCTAATGGTAAGCGTTGACCATGAGAGATCACCCCGTCTTGACTCTCTGGCAATGCATCATCTTCCAGAGCTTCTTGTTCTGCTGATGATTGCAATTGCATTAAAGTGTTTGCTTTAAATAACACAAGCTTGGATGCCGACAAAAAAGCCTGCCCTGATTGAGATAAGTCGGCTTCATAGCCCCTCGTGGTTGCCTCCGGTGCCATTAGTTCTAAGTAACGGTCAATCACCTCAATCACCTTGACATCCCAAGGGTCTATTTCCCCAAGTTCAGCTTGATGAATAAGGAGTGTAATTTTTTCTAATAGCTCGGAAGCATCCATTAATTCTTTGGATTTTGCATTGAGAATTGTTAGAGACGCTTTCATGAGAGCGCGTCTGTACTTTTGGAGCGTTGTTATTGGTTAGTTGTTAATTGTTAGTTGTTCCACTAACGACTACCAATTAACCACTAACCAATTCCTTTATTGGGTAATTGCTTGTGCTTCTTTTGCTAAAGAATCATTTGCTGGTGGAAGAGCAAGTTTCAATGATTGAACTTCTGCTTGGTACTGTTCAACCTTGCTTTCTAGTTCCTTAATCTTGACATTTTTCTGTCGCACTTGTTGACCAGAAACGAGCAGTCTCTGCCAATGTGTCCAAATGCTATATAACCAAGCAAAAACCGCTCCTATACCGCTTGCTAAAACCAACTCAACTGCAATTGGTGCTTGCACCTGCACGTCTGGAACAAGATTTATTGTTCCGGGTTGGGTGTTCTCAAGGGTAAATAAAGCTAGCGCTAAAGAAAAGATAAAAATTATTACAAAGTTGATTTGTCTCATTGGAAACCAAATACTACGTAATTGTTTTTGCCCAATGCTTCCCTGAAAATCATAACTCATACCATTGTGAATGGTATTTCGGGATTATGCAACTTTTCATTTCAGGAATTTTGAAAATAATAAAGTTGCACATCTAGGATAAAATGGTATAAAAATAAATGTATTTTGTACAGTATAAAATAATATTTTATACAGTTATAATGTCAAAGGTAGCTATATAAATATTGTTTATATATTGAATTTTTGATCAATCATTCAAGCATACTCCTACTAAGTGACATTGTTTGCCTCCTTACCGCTTTTGATAGCATCGAAGGTGCCCTTTATAGTACCTGCAATCGGGACAGCAACCAATGTTCCTAACAAACCAGCAATCTCGAATCCCATGAGAATAGCCACAAAAATCCAGATGGGATTAACGCCAATAAAATCGCCAAGTAACTTGGGACCTAAGAGGTTATCTTTGATTTGCTGGATGATAATGGCAGCGACAGCTACTTGAGTTGCCAACCACCAATTTTGCAGCAAAATCAAAAAAGTGACCAAACCAATACCCAGAGTTGCGCCGATAAAGGGAATAAGTTGGGATATGCCTATGAGTATGGCAAATAACAGGGCAAAAGGCACCTTAAGAATTAAGAAAACAGGCGTGAGGCTGACCACCATGAACAACGCCAGCAAAATCTGGCTGAGGAAAAAGTAGTGGAAATTGAGCCGCAAAGAGGTGCTCAAGGGGAATCGAATATAAGGTGGGAGGAGGCTGAATATGCCAGACCATACGCGATCGCCATACAAAAGCATATAAAATGCCAGCACAACCACTAATATCACATCAAGTACGCCTGACAGCACCGTCCCTGCAAATCCCACAGCAGCAGAAGCCAGCTGTTGCACCAAACTTTGAATGTTAGCATTGATTTGATTGCTCACCACCCTCAAATCTAAGGGTAAACGCCGCTTCTGAGCTAAAGCTTCAATATGTTCCAAATTTGCTTGACTGGTGGCTAGCCAATCCGGAATTTTATTCAAAAGTTGTATCGTTTGGTCAATCACCATTGGCACCAGCGTCACGCCAAGAATGACCAAAAGCGTCAGAGTCACTAGCAAAACGATGATCACTGCCCGAGGACGGGTCAAGGTAACACGTTCAAAGAACTTCACTGGGTAGTTCAGTAAAAAAGCCAGAATTGCTGCAATGCTCACAATAGTGATTGGGTGCAGGAATAAGCGAAAAAGCAGATACAGCAACCAGAGATTCAGAGCGATAATCGGACCGCCCAGACCGTATATTAACAGACGTTGAACTGACGCTGAACGGTGCATCTTATGTTATCTCTTTTAGAAGCGCCTTAACGCATGAAGTACAACTTGGTTGGGGCTGATGACACCATAATAAATAAATATTTTTAACAAAGACACCCATAGGTGTACTTGATAACAAGGAAGCAAACGACAATGGACAAAACTATAGCTGACCTTCGCAAAGACTACACCTTGCAGGGTCTTAGCGTCTCGGATGTTAACCCCAATCCTTTTATACAGTTTAAACAATGGTTCGACCAGGCATTATCCGCCCAACTTCCTGAACCGAATGCCATGACTATTGCCACGGTCACACCAGATGGTAAGCCAAGGGCAAGAATGGTGCTGCTCAAAGGTTTCGACGAGCGGGGCTTTGTATTCTACACCAACTATAACAGTCAAAAAGGACAAGAGTTAGCACAAAATCCCCAAGCGTCCCTGGTTTTTTGGTGGGCGGAACTAGAACGCCAAGTCCGCATTTGTGGGCGTGTCGAAAAAGCTTCCGAAAGCGAGTCAGATGAGTATTTTTATAGCCGTCCTTTGAACAGTCGCCTGGGTGCGTGGGCTTCTAATCAAAGCGAGGTGATAGAAAGCCGAGAAGTGCTTGAGCAACGGATGCAGGAACTCCAAATTAAATATCAAAATCAAGATGTTCAGCGACCGCCGCACTGGGGCGGCTTGCGAGTGATCCCGACAGAAATCGAATTCTGGCAAGGGCGTTCCAACCGCCTGCACGATCGCTTGCTTTACACTCGCTTAGATGACGGTAGTTGGAAAATTGTGCGTTTGTCCCCCTAATTAATAGGAAATGAAAAAACTCGCACTTTTGTGTTTAGTCACCTTTTTGAGCCTTGTTGTTTGCCTGTCCATCAACGCAGCACAGCCGCGCCCTGTCCCTCCCTTATGGCAGATTTATCAACAGTCACTCACAAAAGCTAAATACGTTGACCTCACGCATGCGATCGCTCCTTCAATCCCTGTCTGGTCAGGGTTTGGTCCGTCCAAGTTTGAACCTACCGTCAACCCGAAGACGGGGAAGCCATACACCTACCAAAACGATGGCTTTGAAACGACTCATTACGACCTGTCTACTGATCAGCTTGGAACTCAGTTAGATCCACCTGCTCATTGGAACCCTGACTATCCAGCTATTGATGAGTTACCTGCAACCTTTGCTGTTCGTCCCTTGGTGGTGATTCCGATCCAAGACAAAGTCGCTCGTGATCCCAACTATCACCTCACTGTTCAGGATATTCAGGATTGGGAAAGTCGGCATGGTAGGATTCCTCAAGGTTCAGTTGTGTTTGTCCGCTCGGACTGGTCTAAGGAATGGCCCAACCCCGAACTCGCTAAAAGAAAAAAGTTTCCTGGGGTATCGCTGCAAGCCCTCCAGTTTTTGCACTTGCAGCGCCAGATTCTGTTCCACGGACACGAACCTCTTGATACAGATAGCACCCCAACTTTGGAAGGAGAAGCTTGGCTATTGAAGAACGGATATGCCCAAGCAGAAGGTGTCGCGAATTTAGATCAAGTACCAGAGACAGGCGCACTGGTAGCAATTGGTTATCCTAAATTCAAAGGTGGCTTAGGAGGTTATGCACGCTATATCGCTATCTGTCCACCCGACTGGAAATATGGTGTGTCGGTGGGTCAAATCCCAGAATCTCCTTTGCAAAAAGCAAATAAACCACTGCGTTGGGATCAACAGCTTAATGTACGGATACGGTAAGGAAATTTTTGAGCCAAGGGAGATGAGGGAGATGAGGGTAGAAAGCGTGAGGGAGATAAGGGAATACCGTTGAGTTAAAAGTTATTTATGACAATTTCATAGCTGTAGAGACGTAGCATGCTACGTCTCTACAAGAGATCATAAGGACTCAGGACTGTTCTGTGACTGCTGGTTGGGGAGTAAACTGAACCCTGGGATCAGGCATAAAAGTGTATCTCAGGTAAAACCCAGCCCAGACAAACAGAATAATCAACAAAGTACCGATACCGAGGGGACTAGGAAGCCAGAAAACCACTTCTATATGGTTTAACTCTCCCGGCTTGAGCTTCCATATCAACTGATGTCCATTCTTTTCTGGAAGGATGGCATTTTCGGTATTTTCCACACTCCGTGCGCCCCAAGGAGTGTTCAAGCTAAAGTCTAAATCGAGAATTGAACCAGCATTAGCCAAAACATTTCCATTGCTGGAAATTAGAGCGAGCGATCGCAAATCCAAGTCATAAATCAATCGATTCCGCACTAAAAGTAAGAAATTATTCTGAAACACCAGTAAGTTAGAGTCAATTTTCGGCAGTTCTGAGTTAGATTCACTCTCAACGGACTCAGATGTTTGATTGCCATTAGGGTGGAAAAATTCGTTAAACTTTGTTTGTAATTCTCGACCGCTACTAAAGGGAATCGAAACAATAACTTCTTGTTGAGAAAGCCGTCGTGTTTTACCTTCCAATTTGCGGGCGCGACGTTCTATACTATTCAACCATTCATATACAGAATCGCCACTAAAACTGGTTAGTTTTTCTTCCAACTTAATGTGCTGCACAAACTCGCCGCCATTGCCACTGCCAAAATTAACGCCCACATTATAGTTGACACAACCAGATAGCAGCAGAGACGTTAACAGCACAACCCACAAAATAGGATTTCGGATTGGAAAAACGCGCTTAAATTTCCCAAGCACAAAATTCTTTGCTAAAGCATACAAATTCATTACAGCAAAACCCCCAAAAAGTCAATTTATCTCTCCTTTCTCCTTCTCTGCGTCAACGGACACTTTCCTCAACGGGGGGAACCCCCGCACGGAAGTGTCCTCCTCAGCGCCTCTGCGGTTTAAAAACTAAACCAAATCAAGCTAGCTAGCGTTAAACCAATGACAATCAACGCCAACCAGATAAAGCGATTATCTCTGGTATTTACCTGATTGAGGTCAACAAATTCCGGTTCAGGACGCATCTGCTGTTGGGAAGATTTGGTATTATTTGCACTCAAACGAATTTTAGCTTCATTGTCAGGTACTGCGCCTAAATCAGGAATTTCGGTCATCCATTCCTTTGGTCGGTTCAACCTGGGTGCTTTGAGGATGTAATGCACCTCCCTTGCTTGCTTACTAACTTCTAGATGGGGATGGCGCTTGAGTTGTTCACACAGGGCGAGAGCATCTTCTGTGCGCCCTGCTGCTTCATAAGCTGTCACCAACCAAATTTGTACCTCCCCACCAAGGCGAGAATTACGAGCCAAGAGGGCACTTGCCTTTTCCAGTTCTTCAACAGCTTCTCGGTACTGCCCGTTTTCAAAGGCAACTTTCCCAGTTTGGTATTTAGCTTTGGCAATTTCTAGACTTTCTGTACTCACGTTTTGCACAAAAATCGGCACTGTCTTCATTTTGCCAACAGCAGCAACCAATGGTAGCAATATTTTTGGAATTTTTTACTTGAGCAGTAAAGTCAAGGGGCGATATAACAAAATATCTACTTCCGCTTATTGAAGTCTGAAGCAATTACCAAATTCAATTCGGCCCGTCAAACCAGTTTCTCTTGCATATTACTGCGACTACTCTTTAGTCGTACTTTAGTATTGCCACCTATTTAAGTTCTCGCTTTTCTCAAGCAGGATAAGCGCTATCAGAGAAATAATAAGTACACGTTCCAGACAACAGTTATTGCAGGGGATGAATTCGGGAAACAATTTCCGTGGGAATAGATAAAGGCAGTTCTTGACACTCCCTAAATTCCTCTTTAAGCGCTTTTTAGTTTTGGCATTCCTGTAGTTTTTCTAGCGTCTGTGGATGATTAGTAAGGTAATCTGTGAGCCAGTTGCAGCCCCGTGCCAGTAAATCATCTAAATTCAGACTCCACAGAATTACGGTTCCGTCCTTACTGGCAGAGGCAAGGGTCTTTCCATCTGGACTAAAACTGACGCTATTAACCCAATCGCTATGCCCAGTGAGCGTAGTAATTAGGGTACCGTCACGCTTCCACAGAATCACGGTTCTGTCACCGAAAATCGAAGGGCGGAAGCCCCTGGCTTTAGACATGGGGAGGAAGCCCGTAGGGGATTTTAATCCCCGTCCAATATCCGGGGCAAGGTGACAGTATCGTGCGACAATAAGTATATGCCGAAATAGGAAACGCACTGTTGACCCGACAGGAACGGCCCGACCGTAGGCAAGAGACGGCGAGTTGTCTCGCAAATGGGTAGAACATATTGCTTGCTCAGACGGCAATCCAATGTGTTTCAGGGGCGTGGGGGTGAGTACACCCTCTGTGAATCGTAACCACGCCTGGAGGTTCGCTCTTGTAGTGAGGCGGAACCTGAACAGGAACCACTCCGCTACGCTCGCAGGGCTGCTAAAAGCCCCCGGCTTCTAGCCGTGGGGAATGCGTTACTACTACCAGAGGCAAGGGTCTGTCCATCCGGGCTAAAACTGACGCTTATAACCGGATCGCTATGCCCAGTGAAGGTAGTAATTAGGGTACCGTCAAGCAGAAGCCTATGGCGATATAAACGGTTTAGCCTCGTCTACCCGCTATTGGGTTAACATTAATGACCAACCTGGTGCGACTCCTTGGGCTAATTAACATTAAATAAGTCGGCGTAAAAAATTAAAGGTTTGTAGTAAGCGCTTACTACAAAGCAATTTTAAAACTTTACTTTTCTTTACATAGTTCGGTTTATTCTCGCCGACCTACTTAGTTTTGGGACGGAAGCTATCGAAATTCAGTAAGGACACGCCAATTGATGATCGTTAGTTGCGCTTCTAAACACCAGACCTTTGCACCCTTTGCTAGTATTAGGGGTTTAGCTCAGGGCAAACGCATCTAATTGGGGGTGTGAGTAACAAAGGATTCTGACTAAGAGAAGAAAAAATGCTGCCAAAAAATAAAAGAAAGTTTCATTTCATAAAAATTGCGTTTTTATCCACAGCTTGTTTTTGGATTTTTGGTTCATACAGGGTGATTGCAACTGAATTGCAAAGTTTTTATTTAAATACATCAATTCCTATAATAGTTTCCCTAAAACAGTCTAATAATCAACTTCTATGTAGCAAGTATAAAAATATAGGTAGGGAACTGGAGCCTACAAGCAATCAAGTATTATCTAGTTCCGAAATATTATTTAAGACGGTTGCGGATGACAAAGTGTTATCTTTGCCCGCCGAGCGAGTACCAACAATACACCAAGCTGCTTTTAAAGCTAGAGTTCCTGTCATTATGTATCACGATATTATCTTAAAAAAGGAAGTAATTTATGATTTAACACCCCAAGAGTTAAAGAAACATTTTGAACTAATTAAATCGAATCAGATGACTCCTATTAGTTTAAATCGGCTGATTGCTCACTTGCGGACAGGAAGCCCATTACCAGAAAAACCTATCTTGCTGACTTTTGATGATGGTTATGGTGGACACTATGAATATGCTTATCCTCTGTTGAAAAAATACAATTATCCGGCTGTTTTTGCTATTCATACGAGCGGTGTAGGAGTTAATGCTGGTCGTACTCATGTTACTTGGGAACAACTAAGAATCATGGCTAGTGACCCACTAATTACAATATCTTCCCACAGTAAAACTCATCCTGCCCTCACAAAAATATCAAATAAACAGCTTTATAAAGAAGTTGTAGAATCTAAGGAGATACTTGAGGCTAAATTAAATCGTCCTATTATTTATTTTACTTATCCTTACGGTAACTATGATTCCAGGGTAAAGAAAATAGTTGCGTCTTCCGGATATTTGGCAGCAATTGCATTTGGTACTCCAACTGAGATGTTTGCAGGTCAGTCAAAGGATTTGTTTGCTATCAGTCGTTTTGAAAAATCTCGTCTAGAAAAAGTTATTCCCCAAGCTTGGGGCAGCCCTGCTCTGCCACAGTGTAATTAAAGAAGGGGCAAAACCCTTCTTCATCTGCTTCGTAGCTGCTGGCACACGATTTAACCCAACAAAAAGACCGGGTTCCGTGCATAATACAAAACCTTTGACAATCGGTAAAGGGGAGATGAGGGAGATGAGGGGGATGAAGGGGATGAGGAGGTATTTGCTTCCCTATCTCCCCTTACTTCCTCCACTCCTCCACTTCCCCTACTAGAGTGTAAACTGAGAGCCAACGAGCATTGTACCGATACCAATGTCAGTAAAGATTTCCAACAGCAGTGCATGCGGGATGCGACCATCGACGATATGAGCTGCACGAACTCCTTGGGCAAGCGATCGCACGCAACAATTGACCTTGGGAATCATCCCACCACTGACGATACCTGTCGTAATCAATTCGCGGGCTTGTTGAATGTCTACTCTAGGAATCAGGGTAGAAGGATCTTTATAATCCTTGAGAATTCCCCTGGTGTCAGTCAGCAAAATCAATTTTTCCGCCCCAATTGCTGCTGCTATTTCTCCAGCGACAGTATCTGCATTAATGTTGTACGATTGTCCTGACTCGTCTGCTGCAACGCTGGAAACTACGGGAATGTAGCCATTGTTGACGAGTGTCTCCAAAATTTTGATATCAACACCGCTAACTTCCCCCACAAAGCCGATGCCTTCTTCACCTTGAGGACGAGCTGTGATTAAGTTACCATCTATGCCGCACAGTCCCACTGCTGAACCACCGGCTTGGTTAATCAAGGCGACTATTTCTTTATTCACTCGACCAACTAACACCATTTCCACTACATCCATTGTGGGGGCATCAGTCACTCGCAAACCATTTTTAAATTGCGGTTCAATTCCCAGTTTATCCAACCAACTATTAATTTCCGGTCCCCCGCCATGTACCACAATTGGTCGTAAGCCAACGCATGATAAAAATACGATATCGCGGATGACTTTATCTTTGAGATTGCTATCTTTCATTGCCGCACCACCGTATTTGACAACAATGGTTCGACCAGTAAATTGTTGAATGTACGGTAGTGCTTCGCTTAGCACTTGTACGCGGCTGGCGGCATCTTGCCTTATGTACTCAGTTTCGCTGACCATCATGAGGAGCTATTGATAGATATCTTGAGTTTTCGTCTGGAGCAATGACAATTACGGGAAAGAAAAAGTGTATTATGTAACAAATGCCACTTAGGACTTAACCTTAGGGCAAAAAAGTGGATATCTATATTAATAATCCCTTTAAGGAACTAAAAACTCATAAAATCTTCTCAGCAGACCAAATATCTTCCACGTACAAACTGGAAATTTTAAGTTTTCACTCTCGATTGTTATTTTCTTGTTAAGAAAGCTCAGGATGAGAAACTCTTGGTTTCAGGACGCTGGGAATCTCCTCAATAATCCGTGTGGCAACTTGTTCTGGTGTTTCTCCTTCACTAATCGTGATTCGCAGATCCGCTTGTGCATAAAGAGGTTGTCGCACATCGAGGAGCGATCGCAGCTTGGCTTCGAGATCAGTATCTTGCAGCAGTGGTCTTGTTGTATCCTCTGCTAATCGGCTGTACAGTATTTCCACAGGTACATCCAGCCAGACAATCAAGCCGTGGTGCAGGTAACTCCAGTTTTCTCGCCGTACGACAATACCCCCACCCGTTGCGATGACAAGCTTGGTGAAAGCACACACTTGTGACAGTACCTGACTTTCCAACTGGCGAAACGTGGCTTCCCCAACTTCTGCAAAAATTTTGGTAATCGATTTATCACCAGCAGCTTTCTCAATTACGGTGTCGAGATCAACAAACCTGTAACTTAAATGCTGTGCCAATAACCGCCCTACAGTCGTCTTGCCAACGCCCATCATGCCAATTAAGTACAGGTTAACTCCTTTCAATAAGTCATTAGTCATTAGTCATTAGTCATTAGTCATTAGGGTTGTAGTGACGCTTAAGCACCACTACGAACCACTAACCAATTTACTTCAAATCTCGGTACCCAGACGCAAATCTCTGATGTAATTTTTAATTTGTGCTTCAAAAACTGTATAGCTCATCAGTAATGAGCTTGGTTTTTGTTGCATTAATTTAAAATTATCCTCAATTAATCGTTCTGCAACGTACTCTATTAAGACAGGGGTTTGGGAAAAGCGAGATGCTTGCCGCTCAATCAGAGAGCGCCTGTGCAATAACTCTATTGCTTCTAATATTAATCTTTGCGGCACTCGTGGTATAATCTGCGTCTGCAATTTACGCATTGAACCCAAATCTTGATTTAGAGACAGCCAGTACATAATGAGCTTTTCTAAGCTAGACAATCGATTAAACTGTTGGTCTAAAATCGCTCGAATGTCGCCAAAAACCCTAGTACCTTGCTCGAAAAATTCATAAATATTGCCTCCAAACAATTCTTGAATAGCGGTAGCAATTAATTTTAGAAATAAGGGATTACCTGCATACCAATCAATTAATAATTTGCATTCTTCTTCTTTGAAATAAGGAAATCCTTTAATTTTCAGAATTTCCATGCTTTCGGCATTGCTTAACCCAGTTAATTTTAAACAACGAACAGGTAGTTTTTCTCCTTGAATAGCAGCAATTTCTGGAGGTTTTTCCCGACTTGTTAAAACTAAGCAGCTTTGATGTTGTGAGTCGCCCACTCGTCTAATCAATTCTCCATAACCTTCATATCCTGGACGATAACGAATTTGATGGAGGTAGTATGCAAAAGAATTGTTGATGTTTGAGTGAGAGGCACTAGAGGTAGGATATATCTCTAAGTCGCTAGTATATTCGCTGCTTAAAATTGCATCAAAATTATCTAATACGATGAGACAACGTGAAGAACGTAAACAATCGATGAGTTGCGAAATACTACCATCTACAACTTCTAAATCTTTTGTCTGTTGTGTAGGCGACAAAATTTTCATGAGTTGATTCAAGATGATATCTGGAGGAGGAGCAAGGTGTAGTGAGCGCCAAATCACATACTCAAACTTATCCTTGATTTGTTCTGCTAGCTTGACTGACAAAGCGGTTTTCCCAATTCCTCCCATACCCAAAAGGACAACAAGCCGACAGTGTTCTTGGACAATCCATTCTGTTATCTGAGCTAATTCTGTCGTCCTTCCGTGGAAAAAACTAACATCAACGGCTTCACCCCAATCTTGTGTTTGGACTGATTTCATAGCAGGAAAATCGGTCTCTTTTATATTATTTGGCTTGATTTGGTTGATTTGGTTGCTGGTTGGCTCTATTTGCTGCCAAACTTTTTTATAACCTGCTTTTTCTAGTAAATGAGTCACCCGACTCCAATTTTTCACTTTAATTGAGTATCCTGCTTGGTTACTCAACATTTCTTCTATATATTTATACAATCCATTAGAAAGATAAACTCTGACAGTACTGCTACTACGACTTTGATAGACTATATTGGCGATTTCCGCTGGACTAAACCCGCAAAGTAAACCTCGCAGGAATTTTTTTTCAACAGGTGTAAGGGCTTTTCCTTTTGGAGAACTTAAATCAACGTATAATTTTTCTAGCTCCCAATTATTTCTAGCTTCTGTAAATTCCTCTTCTACCTTATTTGAATCAGATGCCGTCATTACCATTATTTATTTAGAATAATCCAAGGCAATATCATACCTATTTTTATATGAAGTAAAATTAAATACACTATAAATTTATAACGAATTTAGTAACATTTGTTAGGTGATTTATCTGTTCTGGGTTAGGTATCTTTAGGCTTAACAGAAACTTAATAAAACTTGATTGAAACTTTATCCTGACGATATCGGTCAATATAAACAAGCGTAACTTACTATTTGGTGGGGCAATTCCATCTATTACACAACACTGTGTTTCTACCGACACTATGTTCGTGTCCCAGCAATGAGTTGCAGCAAACTGTAGTCAACAAGTCAGTGTTTTCGTTCAAGGTGTAAAAGATGACTCGTTATCAGAAAAGGTGCAAAAAAGCTTTGCCAACTAAGCGGTTGAGGCACAAAGCCAATGCATATTTTATCTAGGAAAGCCCGATTAAATAAATATAAGTGTGCTCTAAGTGTGGTCTTTTGAGGTTTCAACCATGACTCGGATTCGAGACGTTGTGCAAAAAGCTTTAGCAACTGGCTATTTGACTGTTGAAGCAGAAAATCAACTGCGAGTGTTGCTGACGACCCGTTATGATATGGAGGACTTAAATGCTTTCATGAGCTTGCAGGAAGCTGCCATGACTGGAAAAGTCAAGCAGGAGTCGCGTGAACGTTGTGGAATTTAGTAGAAAATACTCAACGGCGAGGGCGCTTATCCTCATCCTCAAAATCGTCATCCAGAAACCCCCAATCATCATTTTCAGCTTGATTGGTCTCGGGTTGACTAGTCGTCGGTGGTTGATAAGGGGGGATAATCACTCGATAATCAGCATCGTAAACGGATTCAGTTTTCCCGACTCCAGAATTTTTCGGTTCGCGGTAGCTGTAGGAGTAAACTGAATCTGATTTAGAGCTGGTTTTGGGTTCTTGTTGACGTTCGTAAGTGTTAGAGTCTCTGACTTGTGTATTTTGAGGATTAGGTGTAGGCGCTTCTTTTTTTTCTTCAAAATCCCAATCATCTGTGCTGCTGTCTGTTTCCCAGTCATCATCAGAAGTATCACTGCTTCGCGTTGACTCAGTTTTACTACCTGACGGTGGGGGAGAAGGACGAGGTGTTGGTTCTTCCCTACGAGTTTGGCTTTGGCTTGTACGCCTTGAACTTGCTTGATCGCTAAGCGGGGTTCGACGTTGCCCTGCAAAATAATTAGATAAATTGAATAAGCTTGTGACGAATACAGTTGTCAAACCACCAGCAACAGTACTGAACAAAATCCAAATCGCCAGTGGAATTGGTTTGGATTTCATCCCCAAAAATACGAGCGAGAGGACAGGGGACCAATTTTGCACTAGCAAAAGCGTTAGTCCTCCCAGCACTGCTACTAACAAAATTAAGCGAAATACAGCCATAGTTGTTAGTCATGAGTCACTAGTCATTGTAGAGACGCGCTATAGCGCGTCTGTACATCTTTGTCATTAGTCATTAGTCATTAGTCATTAGTCAAAAATTATTCTCCCCGGCTCTTGAACTCCCCTGCTCCTCATTTCCCCATCACCCCTATTGTGGCTAATCTTGACGACCTTGCCATCTTTGAATTGGTATACAATCAATATCGAGTTGATCCAAGGCACGAGCAACCACAAAATCAACTAAATCCTCAATGGTTTTGGGATTGTGATACCAAGCGGGAATGGCGGGAACAACTCTGACTCCAGCTTCGGCTAGGGTGGTTAAGTTGCGAAGGTGAATCAAGCTAAAGGGAGTTTCACGGGGAACCACAACCAGCTTTCGCCCTTCTTTGAGCTGGACATCTGCTGCCCGTTCGAGTAAGTCGGAACTTAAACCACCTGCTAGCTTCGCTACAGTACTCATACTGCATGGAATAACAATCATCCCTAGGGTGCGAAAGGAACCACTGGCAATATTTGCCCCGACATCACTCCAAGGATGACAGCGTAGCTTACCCGCTTCTTCAACGACCGCTTGCTGTCGCCAAAATTGCTCTTGTTGAGCGGGTTCTAGTGGCATACGGATATTCTGCTCAGATTGCCAAACCATGTAAGTTGACTTGGAAGCAACCAATTCAATTTCATAGTTGGCTTGTAGCAGAAATTTGAGAGCACGAACGGCGTAAATCAGACCAGAGGCACCTGATACGCCTAAGATGAGTGGTTTGGTATTATCGGACACGCTGTTATCGATGGAAGTTACCAGGGATTGGAGATTAGGCATTGGGAGGAAGGCAAGGGAGAGGAGCCAGTTCTCCAAGGGTGGCGACTAGGGTGGGGAGGTGCGGGGACGCGGAGAAAGGAGATTTTCCCGCGTCCCCCCCGCATTTGGTGTATTTGGTGTATTCTCTTTCCTCAGTCCCCAGTTTCTAATTGCTTCATTCATCCTCAGCATACTGTTCTAAGTCATCCGGTTCCATATCCTCGTGTGCTAAGTACAGGTCTGAGTCATCGCGATTGGGAATGCTGACATCCTTGCTAAAAACAGCGCCATCGCTACCAACAGTGACTAAATCGATTTGCTGGCGGTAATAATCAACACTCTTAACCTGCACAGCGACGCGATCGCCTAGTCTATAGGAAGCGCGGTTCTTACGACCAAACAATGCTTGTTGTCTGGCGCGATACTCATACCAATCGTCTTTGAGAGAACTGACGTGTACCAGTCCTTCTACCCGCAGTGGTACGCGAGGATTGCCAACTGTGTTTGACTCGGCTGGTGGAACTTCGATTTCTACAAAGAACCCGTAGGATTGGACTCCTGTGATCACACCAGTGAAAACCTCGCCGATACGCTGTTTCATCAGTGAGGCTCTTTGCAATCCTGCCAAGTCAGCTTCTGCTTCTTGAACTTCTTTTTCTCTATCGTTGAGCTGGATAAGGACCCTCGTCAAATCGCTTTGGAGTTCTTGTTGCAATTCTGGCGGTAGGACGTTCCAGTTAATTTCACCGTGGCTGGAGGAGTGGCGCAGGTTGACACGTTCTTTGACACGGGTGTTGCGGCGATCGCGTCCGTGTTCAAGTAATGCATAAAATACCCTTTGCATCAGCAAATCCGGGTAACGCCGCAACGGGGCAGTGAAATGGGTATATTCTGGTAATGCCAAGCCAAAGTGAGATCCTTTGGTTGTACTGTACGTAGCTGGCTTGAGTGTGTCTTGCAACAAGTAGGTAAGAACTTGCTCGGATGCTGATTCTGCAAAAACTCTGGTCAACTGTTGATAATCAAGCGGTTGAATCTCTATTTCTGGCTCTAGTGTCAGTTCGACGCCGAGATTGATTGCTAATTTCAGCATTTCTTGGACATCCTCGGTATCGGGTGCGCCTTGGATTCGCCAAATGGCAGGGATACCTAGGGCATTCAAATGGGTTGCCATCAGTTGGTTAACGAGTAGCACAAACTCAGTTAACAGGGAGTGTACAGGTAAATCATTCACTACCACACATCCCAAAGAGCCCTCATCATGGTATGGGTTTTGGTTTGGTGGCAGATTTAACTGCAAGCACCCACGAGCCAAGCGTACCTGTTTTAACAACTGCTGTAAACTACCGAGTTGTTGGACTATCTCTACGATTTGCGCTGAGTTTTCAGTAGATTGGTTGTTCAGAATTGCCTCTGTTTGTTGTTCGCTCAATGAAACGTCTACTTTGACGACACTGGGTTGAATTTCCCACTCCAGCACAACTCCCGATTTTGAATCAACCGTTATTAAAAAAGATAGAGCCAAGCGATCGCTTCCGGGCAATAAACCACAGCGTTCGGCAACAACTTCTGGCAACATCGACAGTACCAATTCTCCCAGATATACTGACCGCCCCCGCTTGAGTGCTTCTCGGTCGAGGGCTTCGTCTGGTTGAATCAGGTGAGCAATATCAGGAATGTGAAAGCCCAAGCGCCAATTTCCAGCGCTTGTTTTTTCCAAGGTGAAAGCATTTTCTATCACCTTTGGGTCATTGTTGTTGCCAATAATTGCCAACGTTAATGAGTGCCGCAAATCCAGCCGATTTTTCAAATCTGCCTTGAGCAGCTTTTTGGGCAATTTTGAGGCTGCTTCTTGTACGCCTTCTGGAAAAGTCCGCGAAAGGTCGTGTTTGCAGGTGACTAAATCTATATCCGCCGCTGCTTCTGCATCGCTTCCAAGGATTTGCACAACCCGACCCAATGGTGGATATTGTGCTAATGGGTAACGCAAAATTTCCACATGAGCGAGGTGGTCAACTGCTTGTTCCAACTTAATGCCTTCTGCTTGCACTTTGAGTTCAAACAGCAGCCTATCGTCTAAGGGAACGGCACGATATCCACTTTCGACTTGCTTAATCCGCGCTAGTAAGGTGTGATTCGAGCGTTCTAAGATTAACTTAACTTCTCCTTCTGGGGAGCGGCGACGACTACCTTCTTTAAGAACTCTAACCAAAACGCGATCGCCATTCCAAGCATTACTCAGATGGCTTTCCCGGATATAAATATCTTCAGCTCCTTCCACATCTTGAATTGCAAAGCAAAAGCCTTTACTGGAACAACGGAGTTTTGCTTCAATCAGCCCTTCTTCTGTGACTCGACGATACTTGCCACGTTCTTTGACTAAAACTCCGATTCTTTCCAGTATTTCCAAAGCGATATGAAGTTTTTGTAAACTAGCTTCATCTTCGCAACCAAGTTTCTTTTCCAAAAGTTTACGAGCCACTAATTTATCATCAGTGAAATTTGCCAGAAGTGTAGCGATTGAAAATTCCATGCAGTGAACCGGCCTTTGGTCAAAACATCATTTTTTTTTGAATCTGGTTCTGTGCTGTGTACCCTCACGACTACAGACACTCTTCGGGAAACGAATTGCCCAACAATCTTTGGGCACTGCACGAACATGTCAAAGCGTCAATACGTTCAAGTTCCTTCTCTTAGACAATCTTTCAAAGTACGCCCGTTTGAGATTTTGCCCCCTCGGTAATTACGCAACGGGTGTTTGAGTTACGTACGTTGGAGAAGTCTCCACGCTGCCCAAAAGCACTCTTTAGGGAAATCGCAGGTGTTGGATTGTCTGGTTTGAAGGTACTTTTACGCCATGTGACTCTGATTTTTAACTAGGAGAAACTGCCGACAAATCTAATTGACCCATATGTAGGATCGGAAACAATTAGGTCAGCAGCAAACAAGCTGTGAGGAAGAACCATTCCTTCATTATTGTAGATACAGAGCGCACTTACAGAAAATAGTTCTACATTACTAATTAGGTAATTAGTATAGCAAGGACAACCAAATCACCTTTGGTCAATAAGCAGTAGCCAAAAATTTGCCCGAAAAACCTCGTGCTACAATCAGGACACGGATTAAATCAGTCATCAGTCATCAGTGATCAGTGAACAGGCGGATGAAACTGATAACTGGTCATTGGTAACTGCTAATTGTTCAAGCGTTCTTCGTTGGCACTCATCAAGTGAGAGTATGTTGTACATAACCCAACGACGAGTCCAAGCTTAGACACACTTCTTAGCTAGCAAACCCTAGATTCAACAGACTTTCGATTGGTGGCAGTATTATGTTGGCTCAATTTCGGAGCAAATATCCCGAAGGCAATCTGATTTCTGAATTAGTGCAAATTTATCACGGTAAATATATTGTTCGGGCAAGTGTACAAATTGATGGTGTTACCCGCGCCACTGGAATGGCTGCAGCAGAAACACTCGAAGAAGCAGAAGACCAAGCTAGAAATCGGGCGCTGGTAGTTTTAGGAATCACCAGTTCGCCACAGGAGTCAGTAGTTGTTTCAGGAGAACCTGCTAACCAGGTAAAGCCAACCCCAACTTTTACAATAAACCAAGTCAACGATACATATTCCCCTGTCAACAGTTTTCCTAAAACAGAAGTAACTCCAACCCCCCCAGCAGTTTCATCTGTAATCGGGATAAACGATACTAAAAACCAAGAGTTGATTGAAGGTCCTACTAATGACAAGCAAGAAACTCAATTTGACACCCCATTGGAAAACTTGGGAATGTTCTCTGGTAACCAAGAAAATAACACGATACCTGAGATTTCTCCAAGTAATGTGACACCCTTTGGGTCACGCAGTTACAGCAGTTCGCCAGAAGATCTCGGAACCCAAACAGCAACAACCAAGAAAAAGAAGAAGAGCGAACCTGTTGATCAGTCAGATGATATCGCTAAAATCGGGGTCGAAATGCAGCGCCTAGGTTGGACAACAGACCAGGGGCGAGATTATCTGATTAAAACCTATGGCAAGCGATCGCGCCATTTACTGAGTGACGACGAATTGCACGATTTCCTGAGATACTTAGAATCTCAACCTACACCCCTAGATCCATTAGCAGGATTTTGAAACAGTGAACAGTCATCAGTCAACAATGAATAATTGATAACTGATAACTGATAACTGTTCACTGATAACTGACTACACCACAGCCATTGGACGGCTACCAGCAGCGTGACGGTCAATCACAAGGTCAATTAAGCCATAATCCTTTGCTTCCTCCGGCGACATAAAGAAGTCTCTTTCTGTATCCTCGGCAATTTTTTCATATGGCTGACCAGTGTTCTCGGCTAAATATTGATTGAGCTGCTGCTTGTGGTAAAGGATTTCGCGTGCCTGAATTTCGATATCAGTGGCTTGTCCTTGAGCGCCACCCAAAGGTTGGTGAATCATGATCCGAGAATGGGGTAAACTCATCCGCTTACCCTTGGTACCAGCAGTGAGGAGGAAAGCACCCATACTCGCTGCCAAACCGGTACATATTGTACAGATGTTTGGGCGGATGTGCCTCATAGTGTCGAATATCCCCATACCTGCCGTTACCGAACCACCAGGAGAGTTTATGTACATATAAATGTCTTTCTCCGAGTCTTCTGCATCCAAGAACAGCAGCTGGGCAACAATCAAGTTAGCTACGTTGTTATCAATCGGCTGTCCCAAAAAAAGGATGCGCTCACGCAACAGCCGTGAGTAAATATCAAAGGCGCGTTCGCCACGACCTGATTGTTCAATAACGATAGGAATCATGCAGACTGTTTGTAACTAATTTACATACATTTTATCGATTGCAACGGCTGATTGTTTTCCTGAACCCCGAACCCAATTTTGGAAAAAAAATTCGTGCAAGAAGTCAGCAGCATTTGAAGTAACTGCGAACTGAAGGCTTTCATGCTCAAAAAATCTACTTTTTTGTCTGTTTATACCTGTGTAGTACCTCATGCCGGAATGGTGTTCGGTTATAGAAGATGCCCCAACCCCCGATGCATTAGGGGGCTTAATTCCCTCCTTTTTAAGGAGGGTTAGGGAGGCTCAAGCCTTATCACCAACCGTATTGGGAAATAAACATAGCATTTCACAAAATGTCAAAAGCCATAAAACACAAGGGTTTTTGAATGCCTGAATTCGCCAAAGCGGTACTAGTTATTTCTACGGGACTTGACTACTTTTGTCACAAAGCTTTCATCTTGTTACGTTTGTGTAAAGTTATCCGCATTTTTACTAGGTCTTTTCCGGAATAGAAACGCTTCGTTGGGTAGATAAATAATACAGGGAGCAATCTTAATAACAAATTGTACTCAATATGTCACCCACCTAAAGTTAGAGGAAGTTGCCATGCTCGAAAAACTTGTGCAAGCCGCCATCATCACCTTCTTACTCCACCTGATAGCAGGTCTTAGCCCAACGACAATTAAGACAGAGGCAATACCAACTTCAGGTACGATGTCAGCTCCAATTGCAAGAGCAGTGCTTAACTCTGTTGAATAATATTATTTCTCGAAAGCGATAAGTCGAGGAAATCATCAGCTTCTTTACGCGATTCGCCCAAGCATAGAGTTGTGAAAGGCTATGAAGTCAATATTTCCATAACAAGCTAGACTGAGCAAAGAAGTCTGTCCACAGGCATCTTATCATGACTAATCGTCTGGCTCAAGCTCAAAGTCTCTACCTCCGCAAACACGCCGAAAACCCTATTGATTGGTGGTCTTGGTGTGACGAAGCACTCGCAACGGCAAAGGCACAGAATAAACCGATATTTCTTTCGATTGGCTACTCCAGTTGCCACTGGTGTACTGTTATGGAAGGCGAAGCTTTTTCCGATCCGGCTATTGCCCAGTACATGAACGCCAACTTTCTTCCTATAAAAGTAGATAGGGAAGAAAGACCAGACCTTGATAGCATTTATATGCAAGCTTTGCAAATGATGAGCGGTCAAGGGGGTTGGCCTTTGAACGTTTTTCTCACCCCAGATGATTTAGTACCATTCTACGCTGGTACTTACTTCCCAGTTGAACCGCGCTACGGTCGTCCTGGCTTTTTGCAAGTCCTGCAAGCAATTCGTCACTACTACGATACAGAAAAAGAAGATTTACGCGATCGCAAAGCAGTCATTCTTGAGTCACTCCTCACCTCCGCAGTGTTGCAATCCGATGGAGTCACAGAATCTCAAGATAGAGAATTGTTGCACAAAGGTTGGGAAACTTCTACAGGTATCATCACACCCAATCAAACTGGTAACAGCTTCCCCATGATTCCTTACGCAGAACTTGCATTAAGGGGAACCAGGTTCTCGTTCCCAGGCTCAGCCTGGGAACACTCGCGGTATGATGGCAAGCAAATTTGTACCCAGCGGGGACTAGACCTAGCACTGGGCGGCATTTATGATCATGTAGCAGGTGGCTTTCACCGCTACACTGTAGACCATACCTGGACAGTGCCGCACTTTGAAAAGATGCTCTACGACAACGGTCAAATTGTAGAGTATCTCGCTAATTTGTGGAACGCAGGAGTCCAAGAGCCAGCTTTTGAACGGGCGATCGCCAAAACCGTCGAATGGCTGAAGCGAGAAATGACTGCGCCAACTGGCTACTTCTATGCAGCTCAAGATGCAGATAGTTTCACCACTCCCACAGAAGCAGAACCCGAGGAAGGGGCGTTTTACGTCTGGAGTTACAGCGAATTGCAGCAACTGCTGACTCCTGAAGAACTAACAGAATTGCAACAGCAGTTTACAGTTACGCCTAATGGTAACTTTGAGGGTAAAAATGTGTTGCAAAGGCGGAATTCAGGAAAGCTGAGTGAAACGCTGGAAACAGTACTCGCCAAGCTGTTTGCAATTCGCTATGGTGCAACACCTGAGTCAGTAGAGACTTTCCCCCCCGCCCGCAACAACCAGGAAGCAAAAACCGAAAACTGGAAAGGACGCATTCCTGCGGTGACAGATACAAAGATGATTGTCGCCTGGAATAGCTTGATGATTTCCGGTTTAGCAAGGGCGTATGGAGTTTTTCAACAACCAGAGTATCTGGAACTAGCAGCAAAAGCAGCGAACTTTATCTTGGATCATCAGTTTGTCGATGGGCGGTTCCATCGATTGAATTACGAAGGTAAAGCTACAGTACTCGCTCAGTCTGAAGATTACGCCTTTTTTATCAAAGCCCTACTCGATTTACACCAAGTTTCACTGACTCACAACTCATCTTCCTTGTGGCTCGAAAGAGCGATCGCCATCCAAGAGGAATTCCACGAATATCTTTGGAGCGTGGAACTAGGTGGATACTACAACACATCGAGTGACGCAAGTCAAGATTTGATTGTGCGAGAGCGAAGCTATGCAGATAATGCCACACCATCCGCCAATGGAGTTGCGATCGCCAACCTTGTCCGTATCGCTCTTTTAACCGACAATCTTGATTACTTAGATTTAGCCGAGCAAGGGTTAAAAGCATTTAGAAGTGTGATGAGCCGCGCTCCCCAAGCTTGTCCCAGCTTGTTTATAGCCTTGGATTGGTATCGTAACTGTACCTTAATCCGTACCACCGCAGACCAGATACATTCTCTCATCCCGAGGTATTTACCTAGTACTGCCTTGGTTGCAGTAGCTAAATTACCACAGGAAAGTGTTGGCTTAGTCTGCCAAGGGTTGAAGTGTCTTCCAGCAGCAGAGAATTTGGACAAGTTGTTGCAGCAAGTGCAGCAGAGTCAGCTAAGGGGATGATTGTATAAGTAGGATGTGTTACGGCTATGTAAAGATTGGAAACTTTGAGAAAGTGAGAACTTGCCGTAACGCATCGCATTGATTTGTGCGTTCCTGCATTTGTTGTTACCTTATGCCCTTATATTTGCCCCCGATTGTCGCTTCACCCCACCCCGGTTTGTAAGAGCGCCAAAACCTCCCCTCCCCGCTTGCGGGGTGGGGTAAGGGGTGGGGTAAATCAACGTGGGATAAAGGTTTGATATCATGTCCGCTCAATTACCAACAAATCCTGGAAAACCCCACCCCGGTTTGTAAGAGCGCCAAAACCTCCCCTCCCCGCTTGCGGGGTGGGGTAAGGGGTGGGGTAAATCAACGTCGGATAAAGGTTTGAACGTGATTGTTGACACCAATGGCTTGTAGCCCGCCCGCATATAGGACGGGCAAGATGCCCATCCCACAAGAATCAAGAACTATGTTCTTTCCAATTGAAAACCGCAATAGTAGGCAATACCCACATTAGAGAAAACTGATACTCGACAACAAGCTTCTGAGACTCAATGATGAGATTCCAATACTCGCTCACGACATATAAACACTCAACGCCGAGTCTCAAACACTCGCCAACGACATATAAACACTCAACGCCGAGTTGTCAATTCTCACCCACGAGCAAATTAGGGAGACTAAGATAGAGGAAAGTCTGTCGCTGCTGCAATCACACCCCCTTACCTCAAGCTCAACATCGTCGATTGGAGTCCACAAACTTTTCAGACATCCTCTAACTGGCAGTGCCCACTCTACACTACTTGCTTTGATAAAAGAGGACTAAAGTCCTCACTACGAACTTATGACTCATGACTAATCACTTAACTGCCATAGTCTTAGCAGGCGGAAAAAGTTCTCGCATGGGACGGGATAAAGCATTGATTCCCATTCAAGGCGTACCGCTATTGCAGTTGATTTGTCAAATTGCCGCAAGTTGTGCTGATAAGGTTTACGTCGTCACTCCCTGGCAGGAACGTTACCAACACTTGCTATCACCCACAGTTCAGTTTATCCGCGAAGTGCCTTTGTCTGATGAAACGAGCGGCAAATCATTACCGCACGGACCACTTATTGGGTTTGCTCAAGCACTGGCGTATGTGCAAACAGATTGGGTGTTGCTGCTTGCCTGCGATTTACCAAAGTTGCGCGTTGAGGTGTTGCAAGAATGGGCGGTGGGGCTCGATGGTGTGGAGGATGAGGCGATCGCTGCTCTAGTTCATCATACTAAAGGATGGGAACCGCTGTGTGGTTTTTACCGCCGTCGCTGTTTAGCAAGTTTAATGCAGTATATCAACCAAGGGGGGCGGTCATTTCAGGAGTGGCTGAAGCAACATCGCGTGCAAGCATTACCTTTGCCAGATCCGGAAATGCTTTTTAACTGTAATACCCAAGACGACTTATTTCGATTCCAATTACCAGATCCGCTACAATAAGGGGTTACATTGCAATCTTGTGCAACAGTACGTGTAGCACGGCTACATACTCATAAGCTAACAAACATTTAATTTGCATATTGCATTTAGACAGATGTCTTGTGGGGTGGGCATCTTGCCCGCCCGTTTGCATACAAGTTAAAAATACATTAGCTTATCTCTGTTATTCATAACTTCCTCCCTCTAGCCTGTGTTGGCGACGATGAAACATACCTTATCAGTGCTTGTAGAAGATGAAGCGGGAGTTCTTTCCCGTATTTCTAGCTTATTTGCCCGTCGCGGCTTCAACATCGAAAGCCTTGCGGTTGGTCCTGCTGAGCAACCAGGAATTTCTCGGATTACAATGGTTGTCCCTGGTGATGACCGCGTTATTGAACAACTCACTAAGCAATTATACAAGCTGATCAACGTTTTGAAAGTGCAGGACGTGACGGAAACTCCTTGCGTAGAGCGAGAATTGATGTTGCTCAAGGTGAATGCAACCAGCAGTACCCGTTCAGAAATTGTCGAAATTTCTCAAATTTTCCGGGCGAGAGTTGTGGACGTGGCAGAAGATTCTCTGACTCTGGAAGTTGTGGGAGATCCAGGTAAAATGGTGGCAATTGTACAAGTGCTGCAAAAATTTGGTCTCAGAGAAATAGCTCGCACTGGCAAGATTGCGTTAACGCGTGAGTCTGGTGTGAATACTGAATTGCTTAAGTCTTTGGAAGCTAAAGTTTAGTAGCAAGCAATTGCAAGTGAATGGTCGAAATAAGATCCCCGACTTCTCTAAGAAGTCGGGGATCTGAAGAAGAGTTATCCAAGGTATGAACTACATGATGTTTTTCAAGACGCGCAGCGCGAGAAAAACGGCGTCCTTATTACAATCCCACGCTTTAAAGCGTGGGTTTCCCTGTTCCCTATTCCCTGTTCCGTGTTCCCTCTGAATCTAGAAAGATTTATTTCAAGTAGATTAGCAAATTTAATCCGGGAATTGTGCGCGAGAGAGTCCATAAAAGTAGGGTGATGTAAAGTATACCTAAAATCCACTGATACCAGGCAAGTGTGGTGATGATACCAGGAAGGTGTTCGTCTCGTAAGCGAATGTCATTAAAACCTAATCTCAATAGGTTGTTGAGGCTAAAGTCGTAATAATTGAGCCAGTTCCAGCGGCAGTTGAACAACAGGGGTAGATATCGCTCACGAAACATTTGATACCTGGGTATCACTGGCAAACGTCCAATAAGTAATCGCAACTGGCGCAAAGTCCCATCTTCCGTGAAGTAGGAAACGTCCATCAAGTTGTGATAGCGCCCTTGTTGGTAAAGTCGGAATAACAATGCGATCGCCAACGGGAAGATAATAACGAAAAGACACCCGAGTGTTAGCCAAGGCTGTTCTCCTGTCCGAAAGATAGCAAATAAGCCAAACAGTGTTAACAGACTAAAACTCGTTAGCATCCAAGTGGTTTCGTATGCTGTGGGAATAATTGGTACTGGAAGCAGGCGGCGGAAACGATCAACAAACCAAAACAGCAAACCGAAGAAGGCGATCGCAATCAACCCCACACCAATTACCAAGCAAAAATTCGTACCATACCCGGAAAGCAGCAGCAGTAAACTCAACGTCAACCAATTCCATGCTTGCAGTAACCATCCAAATGGGGAGAGGGGTTCGCTGACAAATAAGTGCGAGCTTAGTTGGGTGTATGTTTCATAATCTATATACGGTAAAGTAAGTAACTCAGTTTTATTGCGAAATAATTGTTGAAGACGGCGGTGGGCGATCGCTTCTGCTTGAATTACCGAAAAACCCAGCTTTACCAAACGTTCTTGAGAAGCACTATTCAAATTCGTACCAACCAGATGACGGCTTAAATCTTGCAGTCGCAGCCGCTGCTTTGTGTACTCCAACTGATTCGCATCGCCAATTTGCTGCAACAGACGGAAATTTTGCCCTAAATTCCGCAAAACGCTTTGATTGCCTTGCAGCCCAGACACCACAAGCATTTTACCAATTTGACCTGGATTGCCTAAAATTTTTGCTTGGTTAGAGTTAAAAATTAGACCAGAGACATTCAAATAAGCATCCTTGGCAAATCCAGCATCGCTAAAATCTGCAGAATTGACAATGCTAGCCCCTTGTAAATTCACAAGTTGGTTAAACTGTGCTTCTCGGAAAGTTACAGCTTGCTCAAATGTCGCGTCTGTAAGGAAGAGGAACTGATTGAAAATAGCTTTACTAAACTGTGCTTGTTTGGAAAAATGTACATTAGAAAAATCAGCGTTTCCTTGCCATTGCACGCGACTGAATTTAGCCAAGTTATTAAAATTTGCTTGGGTGAAATTGGCTGTATCCTCAAAGGTGCTGTCTTGGAAATATATACTTTCCTGAAATTGCGTTTGTTTAAAATTAGCTTTATCAAAGAAGATACTGCCTAGAAACTGGCTTTCTTTCTTAAAAATCGCACTTGCAAAGCTGCTTGCACGGCTGAATCTTGTTTCAGTCCAATTTGCCTGTTGAGTAAAAATAGCACCTTGAGCATCCACAGGCTGAAGAAAAAACGTATTGGCAAACTGCACAGCCCCATTGAACCGAGTTTCTACCAGCGTCAACGAACCACGGAAAACACTAATCTCACTCGATGTCGTTGACTTTGCTAAAAGCGATTTACAGTCTTTGGAACTAGGTAATGCTACAGCAAGTGACTGCAAGCAAACCTCGCGTAGACGTTCCAGTTGTTCTTGTTCAGTTGAGGTGAAAATAGGGGCGATCGCTTGAGCATACAGAGGTGTTCTCAAACCTAAATCGCTGCCAAAAAAATCTCCCTGAATGAGAGAATGGCTCAAGTCTAAACCTAAAGGTTTTGAGCCTGCTTTTTGCAGTTCTTTGCGTAAAATTTGATAGAATGCATCCCGAAAGCTGGCATTTTCCGGTTGTAAATTTATCACCATCTGGCGTAAATCTACCACGACATTGCCTTCACGAAGGATGGGCGTATGCAGTCGCTCTTGCAATAATTCTAGAGTTAAAGCAGTACGTTCTATTTGTGCAGGTGCGCCCCATGCGGGTAGCGGTTGTGAAAAAAATAACAGCGCACATAAGATAATTAATAAGCCAGCTTGTTTTAACCAAACTACCCAAGATGAAAAAACCTCACCCCCCAACCCCCTCTCCGCAAGCAGAGAGGGGGAGGTATTTTTTCCCCTCCTGACTTGCACAGAAGGGGAGATATTTTTTCCCCTCCTTGCTTGCTCCAGAGGCGGAGGTATTTTTTTCCCTCCTCGCTTGCAAAGAAGGGGAGGTATTTTTTCCCGTCCTCGCTTGCAAAGAAGGGGAGATATTTTTTCCCCTCCTCGCTTGCACAGAATGGGAGATATTTTTTCCCCTCTTCGCTTGCACAGAAGGGGAGATATTTTTTCCCCTCCTCGCTTGCGGGGAGGGGTAAGGGGTGGGGTCATAATTTACCAAAACAAATTTCCTGTCACTTATCTTCCATTAGCAGAACAATTTTACCCGTCACTGACCCAGTTCCAAGCAAATGATGAGCTTTCGCTGCTTCTTCCAGTGGGAATGTCTCGCTAACTTGAATTTTCAATTTCCCTGCATCAATCCACTTAGCACACTGTTCTAAAATTTCTGCATGGTGCTGTTGCGCTTCGACAATTCCTTGCAACATTGGTAAAAGCATCATTTCCAAGCCAATGCGGAGATTACGCAATCTAGCAGCTTTCCAAATGGTGTTAGCGTCTGGTTCCAAAATCGTCACTATGTCGCCATAGACTCGCACTGCTGGGAAAGTTTTATGAAAAGTCTCTCCGCCTACGGTGTCAAAAGCTAAGTCTACACCTTCCCCACCAGTCCAATCTAGTGCTGCTTGCACAAAGTCTGTTTCTTTATAATAGATGACATGGTCAGCACCCAGTTTTTGGACGAACTCCGCTTTCTCCCGAGTACTGACCGTCGTGCAGACATCAGCACCTTTGAGCTTCGCTAGTTGAATTGCTACATGACCGACGCCACCAGCACCTGCATGAATAAGTACTCGTTCGCCAGGTTCCAATCGTCCCCTTTCGTATAAAGCTTCCCAAGCGGTAATTAGCACTAACGGCGCTGCTGCGGCTTCTGCAAAGGATACAGACGCGGGTTTACGGGCAACAAACCGCTCGTCAACAGTGGTATATTCAGCATAGTTCCCTTGGTGTGCGCCCAAGCCACCGTGACAAAAATACACTTCATCACCTACGCGAAATTTCTGTACGGCTGCACCCACCGCCTCGACAACACCTGCACCATCACATCCTAAAATCGCGGGCATTTTGTCGGGGTAGAAAGTGCCACGTTGACGAAGTTTGGTGTCAATCGGGTTAATGCCTGCTGCCCGTAAGTGTACCAAAAGTTCAGTTTCTCCCAAAGGAACGCCAGGGTTTTGCACATCCTGCACTTGCAGAACTTCGGGACTACCTGCTGCTGTCATTAAAACTGCTTTCATCGCTTCCTCCTGGTGTGAATTCAGCTTGGTCATTGCATTTGACACTTTAGCGCAAAGGGGAGCTCTCCAAAAGGCGATGGCACGGAGTGCCCGCTGAGTCCTTCGGACACGCTACGCGTTCGCGAAGCGTCTCCGAAGGAGATACGCGAACGCAGTTCCACAAGAAGCTGTCGTTAGATCCGAACAAGTTGTCGTTAGATCCGAACAAGTTGTCGTTAGATCCGAACAAGTTGTCGTTAGATCACAACAAGCTGTCGTTAGATCCGAACAAGTTGTCGTTAGATCACAACAAGTTGTCGTTACGACACGATAATTTGATGTATCTGCTCAGTAACAGTACCTCACAGTAATGCTGTGTCTGGTTTAGTCTACTGTTGATATAGCGTGAGTAGGATAACTTCCAATACAGTTCGGTTAGCTTGTTTATCTCAAGGGAGATCCCCCCAACCCCCCTTAAAAAAGGGGGGCTATTTTACCCATTTACCCCCTTTTTTAGAGTGCCGCAGGCGGGGGGATCTTATCCGAACCGTATTGGGATAACTTGTTCTAACCCCACTTACTTTCCTTTAGTTCTCTTGGGTTTCGGTTTAGTAACCAACCAAGCCACCAAACCAAAAACGAAGGTAGCCAGAAAACTCCACAGCAAAGATAATACTAAGGGATGATGCACTAGGGACTTGAAATTTATCTGCTGTCCGAAGGATTTATCTATGTGTTGGGTGACAACACCAGAAACTATCGCACCGCCACCAAAGGCTATACCTACTACTTGGATGGTGCGTTCTAAAGAGCGATCGCGCTTAGCTTGTTCTACCTCTACTATGCCGCGAATTGTCCCTATCATCTGGTCAAAGAGGTTTTGACCGGGGGTAAGATAAGCTAAGTCAGTATTAATTTGTTCCACAAAGGTATCAAGAGCCAGTTCCAGGAAGTTGGACAAGAATTCTAAATTATCTGACTTTATGCATACATTATTTAGCTTGTCAAGATATAAACGATAGTTCTTGCTATTAGTTTGAATCGTAGTTCTGTGCAGTTCTAAATCTCTTAAATAATCAACATAATTAAAAGAAATTTCTGGTATTTCGTTCAGCAATTGATTGAATTTATCAAATTTTAAATCTATGGGGTTATTTTTTTGTTCTTTAAACTCTTGCTTATATTTTTCTAAATCAGAATAGGCTTCCCTTGCTTGTTCATAACACCATATAGCTTCAGAACGAGCATAAATAATTTTACTGCGGCAAAGGAGAAGGTTAATTAAAGGATAATAATATTCTCCTTTTTCTTCTAAATTTGTAGTTTCGGAATGGGTATTTAACCAAATTAATAAATGGCACTGTTCTTCAGGAGAGTCAGCATCATTGTTATATTCAAATATAGGACTACCTAATAATTGCCCTTGATGCTGACAATGAATTTTGAGTTCCCGGACAGTTTCTTCTGATAGTAATCCTGCAACACAAGCATCAGCGAAGGCTTGCTCGTTATCTATCTTTCCTACAGGTTTAGCAAAAAATACTAGGGTTTGTCCTAGAGAAGCATTGATATTTTTAGGAAGCAAGCAATCATCTGGATTTAGTCCTCTTAAATCAGTGAGTTGTACCTCTGGGTGGGGATAACGTAGGGTTAAATCAAGGGCGTAGGTATCGTGAATTTCTATGGGATTAGCTTCGCCGCTTAAGTGTAGATTCTTTTTATGTTTAATGGCGGTGAAAGTTAAAATACGTTCGGGAAGTATTTCCCCAGTTATGCTATTTTTTTGATTGTTTGCTTCTTCAATCAATTTCGGTAAATTTTCTAATCTAGGCACACCAAGTTGTTTACCAAGCTGCTGGCATTTTAGCCATACATTGTTGGCATTTTCTACAGGCTGTTTGGGTTTTAGTGCCAGGTTATGCTTCACTTGAAAGGCATAGAGAGTAAGTTTGGGATAAGCTACCTTTACTGTTGAAAGATAATCCATTTTGTCATGATGATAAATGTCGCGGTGTCCAGATCCCCGACTTCTTATAGAAGTCGGGAATCTAACTTTTCACATAATATCAATTATTAGGAGTCAGTTTTTCTGTGTTCTTAGCAGATGACGAACTTTGTTGAATAGCATTAATTATATTCTTTTTATCAAGTTCGTATTCGGGAATATTTGTATTTGCTCGTTTAGCTCCTGGCGCTTTTTCTCCTATTTCCTCAAATTCTGCTAAAGCTTTTTCTACTTCAGGATGTTCTTCACACCAATCTGAGATAGCATTCGATAAAGATTGGATCTCATCAGGTTCTTTATCAATCAATTTAACTAATTCATCCCTATCCTCTTGGGAAAATAATGAGGATTGAGTAATCAACAGATGCACAAAAATGTTAACAGTATCAGACATGATTCTTCTCCTATTTGCCAACAGCACTAAATGAAGCCCAATGATAAGGAGAGTTGAATGGTTTCTCTCCAGTCATCTTATAATTAATTTGACGACGTATCTTTCCTTTATTATCTTTATCTACAGTCAATTGATTTACCCATTCCTGTAACTCTTCCTTTGTAGCATCCCGCAACCACTGCTGCGCTTGATTCATAGCAAGTGGTACTGACATATCTGTAGCATCCTGTAAAATTTGAATGAACTTAATCAACAAAAAGGATGTTGATAATTCATTTACCGTCCATAAACTACTAACAACATTGCTACTACCTGCATAGAGAAAGCCACTAGGTAAGCCGATATATTCATCGCTTGTATTATTGAAATCAATTAAACCAGTTTCGCAAGCGGAGAGAATCACGAGACGAGTTTGACTAAAATCGAAAGTTCGTTCAAATAAATTACCTAATATCAGACATTTACTTAAATCTACAGCTTTATCTTTGGATACTTTTACATATCTATCGGGATCAGCATCAACAAGGTCTGGAGAAACATAGGCATCTGCTAGCACTAAACAGGAATTTTGTGGAAAATTGAAATTGAAGGAACCATGACAAGAAAAGTGGAGATAATTCACTTGTTTTAATTCCGTTGCTGCTTCATATAAGGCAGCTTTTGTGGCTTGTTTTTCGGGTAATACTTGATGTGAAGGAAAGTAAGATAATATATTTTCTACTTCCAAGTCAGCAAAAGAGAGGTCTTTTGTGGGGTTTTGAATGGCAAACAGGGATTGAAAATCAGGACGTTGTCGCTTTTGCACTTGTTGCAGTATTTGACAACTAGGTGCATAACTTACACCACGAGGGAATAAATCTAGAAGACAAGGCGAATGTTCAGAATTTTGATTTACTGGGAGTGCATGAAGGGGAAACAAATGCAGGAAACGATGGGGAATTAGGATGAGTTGATCGCAGTGCTTTGGTATCTGGGTTAATATTTCGTCAATGTGCAGAATGGAAGCTAATTTTTTGAGTTCTTCCCCTAAGCTATTCTGCCACTGGTCTTTTTGATTGTAGTAGTTTTGCAAATATTGATTTGCCCAATCAATCAACGCTTGTCGGTCTTCTGGTTGGGATTGCCAAACAGTTACCTCTCCTATAGGTGTGACAATAAACGCCAGAATTTTATCGTTGAGAACATACCACTCGAGAATGGCTGTATATTCATCCAAAGTAGCCTGGAAGGAGTCAAATTTGAAACCGTAACCAACGGGTAAGTAGCGGTCTTGCAATTCATTTCGCTGTTGTCGCAACTGTTGGAGATGTTGTGCTAGGACTTTTGGATTTTCAGCTTTACCATTTTGGATTTGAGCTTGTCCTGTAGCTATTTCATCTCTGTATGTTTCTAATTGAGTGGCTACTTCTGGGAGGAAGACAGTTCTAGAGTCACCTTCGAGGATTTGTTCAACTAAATTGCGGGTTTTACTACGTTCAACATATTCAAGCGCTTCCGTAAGCTTATTTAATTGCCAGCAAACTTCTACCATGCGGCTATAAACTTGGTTAAAGTGTTCCGCATGTTTGCGCTTGGTTTCTTCTCCAGAAACTATTTCTGACCGCAAAGATTCTACTGTGGCAATGGCAGATTCAAAGGTAGTGTAAGCTAAATCAAACTGTTTCACTTCTTGGTAAACTGTCCCAAGGTTAAATAAAGTTTCTACATGGTCTTGGGGAAAAGCGTCAAAAGTTCTTACTTTCAGAGCATCTTGGTAATAAGCGATCGGCTGCTCTAAATTCTGTGCCCGCTCTCCTCTAATTCTATTATTGTAAGCAACACCAAGATTATGTTGCGTCCTTGCCCAATCAACAGGAAAATCGTCAAAAGTATAAACTTTTAGAGATTGTNGGTAATAAGCGATCGCCTGCTCTAAATTCTGTGCCCGCTCTCCTCTGATTCTATAACTGTAAGCAACACCAAGATTATGTTGCGTCATTGCCCAATCAACAGGAAAAGCGTCAAAAGTATAAACTTTTAGAGATTGTTGGTAATAAGCGATCGCCTGCTCTAAATTCTGTGCCCGTTCCCCTCTGATTCTATCACTGTAAGCAAGACCGAGATTATTTTGTGTCCTTGCCCAATCAACAGGAAAAGCGTCAAAAGTATAAACTTCTAGAGCATCTTGGTGATAAGCGATCGCCTGCTCTAAATTCTGTGCCCGCTCTCCTCTAATTCTATTCCTGTAAGCAAGACCGAGATTATTTTGTGTCCTTGCCCAATCAACAGGAAAAGCGTCAAAAGTATAAACTTCTAGAGCATCTTGGTGATAAGCGATCGCCTGCTCTAAATTCTGTGCCCGCTCTCCTCTAATTCTATTCCTGTAAGCAAGACCGAGATTATTTTGTGTCCTTGCCCAATCATAGGGAAAAGCGTCAAAAGTTATTACTGAGAGAGCTTGTTGGTAATAAGCGATTGCCTGCTCTAAATTCTGTGCCCGCTCTCCTCTAATTCTATTACTGTAAGCAGCAGCGAGATCATGTTGCGTCCTTGCCCAATTATAGGAAAAAGCGTCAAAAGTATAAACTTTTAGAGCATCTTGGCAATAAGCGATCGCCTGCTCTAAATTCTGTGCCCGCTCTCCTCTAATTCTATTATTGTAAGCAGCAGCGAGATTATTTTGCGTCCTTGCCCAATCAACAGGAAAAGCGTCAAAAGTTATTACTGAGAGAGCTTGTTGGTAATAAGCGATTGCCTGCTCTAAATTCTGTGCCCGCTCTCCTCTAATTCTGTTACTGTAATCTTCACCGAGATCAATTTGCATCATTGCCCAATCAACAGGAAAAGCGTCAAAAGTTATTACTGAGAGAGCTTGTTGGTAATAAGCGATCGCCTGCTCTAAATTCTGTGCCCGCTCTCCTCTAATTCTGTTACTGTAAGCAGCAGCGAGATTATTTTGCGCCATTGCCCAATCAACAGGAAAAGATTGCTGGGTGTAGACTGTCAGCGCGACTTCATAGCCGGTAATGGCAATTTCTATATTGCTGGCTTTGTTACCCAAGGGGAATTGCGCTATTAAATTGGCAAAATTTGCTATTACTCCAGCGATGGATTTCGCCACATTTGCTTCAGCTTCCCTCAGTCTATTTGTCCCCCAACGACGCAATATTTCTGCTAACACACTGTTGAGTTTGTCTGTATTGTTTACCAGCAAGGGGTAAACTACCTGCGCGTCACCTCTACTATCTGCTGTTACTTTCAGCACTTGCTCTAAGAAATCTAAGTATTCTTTTTCTGTGGCAGTCGATGATAATTTACTATAAACCCCTATCTGCTGTCCTGCTATATTCATTAAACGATTAGCTTGGTCTAATTCGCCCTGCTTTAGTAGATTATTTGCCATTTCCAGCATCTTTTGTACTAAGCCAGCATCAATTAAATCTTGGCTTGCTACCAAAATTTCTTGGACTTCATCGTCACTACGGCAATTCAACAGGCTTTGAATCAGGTTGAAATAGTCTTGCTGACGCTGTTCGTTCATAGGTAAGGACGTGAGAGTCGCACATATTCTATTATCAGAGAAATTCAACACCAGCGCCCTAGATTCCGGAAACGGATAGATTTTTATCACAGGTGATGTGTTCCCGACAACGAGCTATCATCGCCCTACATTTACATTGAACAAAAAAACTAGCTACTGAAGCTTTTCAGATTCTCTCTCAAACGTTGATGAATGCGTTGGCGTAGCCCGCCGCAGGCATCGCCTTCTCAAGAGCACAGACGCTGTGCGTTGGCACAAGCCTCCGCAGGACTTACGGCACTGGCACCTTTGCGATCGCCCAATGGCAGTTTCAGGTAACAAGAGGATGCGATGGGCAAAGCCCCGCCAAGGGCGATCGCTATGTAATTAACAATTACGAATTACGAATTACGAATTGGTGTTATGTCTTGTTGCTCTAACGCCACATTAAAAATCAGTGTCAAATTCACATTTGGGATAAGTCGGCGTAAAACTTGTAGATGAGCTTCTGCATCACTGCGGCGACGAAAACGAGCTACAATGTGGTGCTGCATATTAGGTTGCAGTCGGACTATACACCAAGGATTGAGCTTTTCAAGATAAGTCATCGAATTCTCCTGGTAAAATCTGTAATTTCCAAGACAAAAGCCAGCCTACTGTGACGGTGGCTGGCAAAAAATATCAGAATGATATTGAAATTAGATTCAATTGCTACTCACTCTTGTCTGGAAAACAAAGCTTCTGCAACAGTTCTTCGGGGATATCCTCAAAGTGTTCCAGCAAAAAGTTCATCAAGGCAAGGTGGCGTAAATCGGTGGACATGGGACGGCGGTAGTTTTTACCTCTAGCAAACCAGCGCCGAACGGTGGAAAGGGAACGAGAGCAAATCTGAGCAATTTCTTCGTAGTTCACCTGCCATTTGGAGTAAAACTGCTTAGGAGTCATTCCCAATTGACAGTAACTGTAGAGTTGAATCAAATCTTGCTCTCGCTGCTTGAGTGGATGAGGATTCATAAGTTTGTTTCCTCGCTGATTGGTTCTAAATCCTCTTCCCAAGCAATATCGGCAGATGTCCAAGCGGTGCTGGGGCTATCTTGGCTCAACCAAATCAGGTAGCACCATGTCCAGTCGCAACGATGGGAAGCATAGCTATAGAATCGACCGATGACAATACCCCAGTCAGTATCGCTTTGCTGAGTGAGCCAACGCAAGCGATCGCCATATAAAAATCTGGGTGTCTTCGCTACATCAGGAAAATTGGCTGGAAGTTCAATAGATGCGTCTGGGTATTTCAGGTTAATCAAGCCTGGGACTATATCTTGGTTACTGTGCTGGATGAGATTGAGATAATCGGCAATCAACTTACCATTGATGCTGTGAGTTAACTGAGAAATCAGAATCGCAGCTAGAGTTTCTATTTCTTGCTGCTGGGGTTGTATCCAGGCGCTATCAAAGTCAGCATCAAAGTAGTTGTTGAGCTTTGCCAGTAATTCTGTAATGTTGAAGTCATCTAAAGCTTGTTGATAAGCTCTGTGTTCATCTGTTTTGTAGCTAACAGGCTTTAACATGGAATATGTCTCCTGTGATATGGGGGCCAAAAGCCAGTGCGTCAGCCCTGAGAAAGTTGTGCGCTGGCTTTTGACTTATAAGTAATTATACATATTTTTTATGTTATTTACTGTGTTTTTATGTTATTTTATGTGTTTAAGTTAAAAACACACAACAGAGCTTATGATAGTGATATGGGGAAAGTAACTGTAACTCTTTACATGGAAGAAGAAGACAAAGAAGCCCTGCAACTGTTGGCTGATGCAGAGGAGCGTTCTTTGTCTCAAATGGCAGTGCTAATTGTCAAACGAGCGATTAAACAAGCCCAGGATGAAGGAAAAATTCCGCCGACTCAGGGAAAAGGGAAGTGAGGCGATCGCCTTTTCTTTACCCAGGTTTTCTAATGTGTGGCGATAATGACCATAGCAATCCTAAATGATTTATGAAAAATCTTAAGTATTGTAGGGTGGGCAGTGCTTACCGTATTTTGCCCACTACATCCGAGTTTTGCGTTCGCACTGCCCACCTTACGTGTCGTTCAAAAATCTGCGGAGGAGTCTTATATTATTTGTCTTCAATGACAGCAATTTGTCTTATATGACAAATAATGTGTCACTGTACACCTAAAATAAAAGCCGTGAAACAAAAAGTTTCACGGCTATTGATGTGGTGTGAGGAGCTTAACTTAATATCATCATAATGGTAGCTGAGCAGTATAAACACGCTCGTAACAATTTTGGTAACAAAAAATTTTTGGGCGTATTCACGCGCTTCCTCTCGTATAGGAGACTAGCGCCTTTGCGTAAGTTCCCTAGACTTGCTAGTATCCGTTGACATTTGATGAAAAAATAAAAAACCGTGGAAGCTCAATTGAGTCCACGGTTATAGGTGTGGTGTGAGGAGACTTAACTTTGATTCATCATAAACCTATACGAGCGTTAGTAAAGCGCCGGTAACAGTTTTGGTAACGACATTATTCTTAAGCAGCACAAGTAAGTTGCTGAACGCCTTGCCCAGGAAATCATACAAGAACTTCACACCAAAGCGCCACCACAACTCGAACCACTACCAGCCGTACAACCATAACAATAAGCTGCTGTTTGTACCTCACCTATCAAGTCTAAACGACCAGCTTGCAGCAATTTGGTAACAGTGATGTTTTCCCCGTCGCGAGTTTTCGCAGGTAAATTCATCATTTGGTTGAAGTCGCAGTCATACACATGACCCAGATAATCAATTGAAAGCTCATCCCGACACATCAAATGTTCAACCGTTCCTGTATTAAAATGAGACTCTAAAAACTGCAAATAAGGAGCGTATAGTTTCTTTCTTTCTAAATACAGTTTTGTTCTACCAACTGGTATGTTGGTGATGGTGAAGAGGTTGTTAAAAGTAATATCAAAACTTTCTTGCAAGTACTGTTTGTAATCTCTTTCTAGCTTGATTTGGTCTGGCGTTTGCGAAAATTTTTCAGTTGTAGGCAATTGTGGATTATAGACTAAATCCACAATTAAATCTGGCTCTTTGCCATAACCCAGTTGATTCAGCCATTGCAGCGCTTTGATGGAACCATCATATACGCCTGTACCACGCATTTTATCTACATTATCTTCTAAATAGCACGGCAGAGAAGCAACAACCCGAACTTTGTGTTTAGCGAAGTATTCTGGTAAGTCGCCAAATCCCTCTTCAAAAAAGATGGTCAAATTAGAGCGGACAATCACCTGTTTATCATTTGCTCTTGCTGCTTCTACCAATGCCTTGAAACCATAATTCATTTCAGGTGCGCCGCCAGTCAAATCAACAATCTTAATTTCCGGGAATCTCTGAATTATCTCAATCAATTGTTGGCAAATTTCTGGAGAAAGTTCTTCTGTGCGTTTTGGTCCTGCTTCTACATGGCAATGGGTACACGCAAGGTTACAGCGCTTACCTAAATTAATTTGTAAAACAGTGATTCCTTTTTTTGTTAAAGGAGACGCAAGTTTTTGTTGGAAAGGCGTGAGCGCTGTTTGAATCATTATCTAACTTGTGAAAATGCAAATTATAAGGTCTGTTTAGCACACATTGGAGGAGGCGAAGCCTCCAAACCCTCGTTACCAGGTTGAACCTGGTAACGAAATATTAGAGGATGTTTGGAAAGTGCCGTATTGTACCAAAATTTATCGATGATCCCCCTAAATCCCCCTTAAAAAGGGAGACTTTTACCCCCCTTTTTAAGGGGGGCAGGGGGGATCAAGTAAAATATTTGATACTTCTCAAACATCCTGTTAGAGCCTCTGGCTCTTGTTGGGTGCAACATCTGATTTAACGCAGTGTAACGCACCCTACACGGTTAACAACAACCGCCGCCGTTGTAGTGCCAGGTTGAATCAGTGATCATGATTTTATCTGGCATGAAATCTGCAAGTTTTGCAGCAGTTTTATCACACACGGATGCTGGAATACCACGGGGAAGAACATGACCTGCTTCATCATCAAACAATGGTTCTGAACCAGCATAAATGGCTGTTTTTCCTGTGAATACACAAGCACCATCTTCAGGAATTGGAACTTTGAAAGCCACAGAATCTAGACTTTCTAAAAGGAGATTTTCTTGTAGGTTGTAAGTCTGGGAATCGAGCAAACGGTAAGGACGGCGATCGCGAATTTCTACTTGACCAAATCCTGCACTTATGATACGCTGAATGTACTCTTCATAAGTGAGTGCGCCTGATAAACACATTGCTCGCAACTGCTCATCTTTTCGCAGATGTTCTGGAATGGGACGAGTCGCAATTGGATCACTCATCTGCAATCTTCCCCCTGGTTTTAACACCCGATAAGCTTCTTGCAAAGCACGAGTTAAATCTTCTGGTTCAAAGATATTGAAAAGGCAATTTTGCGCCACGATATCAACAGAATCATCAGCAACAGGTAAGTTAAAAGCATCGCCTTCCCGAATTTCTACAAAGCTGGTGTCAAACCAGGGGTTTTCTTTGGCAGCAATTTCCAGGTTACGTGCAGCGGCTTGACGCATTTCAAGCACTGGATCAACAGCAATGACAGCACCAGGGCGGCGAGAAAAGTAGGCAAATTGCAAAGCTTCTAATCCACCACCAACTCCAACGTACAGCACTGTGGGTTGATTTCCAAGTTCGGTGGGGTGAACGGTGGTACCGCAACCATAATTCATTTCCTGCATCTTACACGGAATGTTCAACCCTGGTAATTGCAGGGGTGTGCTTTGCACACAACAAAGTCCTACTTGGGGTGTTTGGGCGACTTCACTGTAAAACTGCGCCGCTGTTTCGAGATAACTCATCGCACTCCTGAAGTTGTCTACGGTTTTTAAGTGTAGCGGTAACTAAATGAGTGATTGAATACCAGATGGGTGATTTAATGATTCGCCTCTAGTTTGAGGTGTAAGTAGCGAATATAAACCTCAATAATGTTGGAGTCGCTTATAAAGCCGTAACCCTAAACTTGTTTTACAATCCAGTAGTGTGTCATGAGTTGTCCAGGATGGACGAGTAAATATTCCTTTGATCCAAGCTAACCCAGCCCTTTTACTCTACAAAATCTTCTGGAACTGGGTTAGAACTTGTGCTTGTGAAAAGGATTGTGCAAGTTCATGGTGGAATGCTTTTGATAAAATCAAATCTTATCGAAGGTACTACGCTGAGCGTGCCATTACCTATGATTGCTGCCTATGATTGCAGTATGATATCACTATTACACTTAACTACTAGCAATAAGCTGTAACGTCTTCACCGCATTCGTCAGCAAGATAACACAAAGCTCTGAAACGCAGACTCACCACTTCTTCATACAGAGGATTTAACTTACACATAGGTGGAATGTGAAATAGCTTGCGACCAAACATTGTAATATCACGCTCGAAAGGACACTGTGCGGGGATCAGCTTGCACAACGAATGAGCTAATTTGGCGTTATGAATTTCAATCGAGTCCAACCATTGACGAATCGGGTGGAGTAGGTCGTTTTGTGTCCGGATTTGAGTAAAGCTAGTCATAATTACTTACCTCTTCATGGAAATTTCAAATTTGGGTTTTGTTTGTTAGGTTTGAACCTGTTTCTATGTATTTATTAGGGTTGGTTTGACTATCTTATGCAGTTGTGTCTGGTTTTTTGTTCTCTTTTTTGGGAACACCTTTAACTACAAACACGAGTCCCGGTGTTCCGGATCATTCTCCAGATATTTTTGCTGTGTGTAAATTTTCTGTACTCAAAAGGTGGAAGCAGGCTTGAGGGCTTGCATTCATGGGCTGTAGGGGCGATTTTACAAAATCGCCCCTATGCCTTTGGCTTCCTCTTGTGGGGATTATAGCGGTTCGGGGGTTGGAGGCAATACATCAGGAAATACTCTCTTCCTGCCGAAGATTACCTAATTAAAAAACCGCAGTGAACCAGCGCTGCGGGAGGGAAACCCTCCGCAGGCGACTGGTGTGCCTCCTAACGGAGGAGCTGCGCTAACGCCGTTAGGCGTGCCGTAGGCATACCCGTAGGGAGGCGCAGAGGACACAGAGGAAGAGTTAGAGAGATTTAGGTAATTTAAGTGCTAATTGCTACATTTACAAACCCAATGGCTGTCCAAAAATTTTTCGACTCAAAGATTTCTGGCTAAGAGCAGTAACTCTTCACCAAAGTAGTAGGACATTCAAAATTTAACATGGCAAACTAAGGGGGAGAAAGCATTTTGAGGACTGTAACCGTGTGATTTAAATATGGGACAGCTTAAATTTTTGATTTACATTTTTCGCTGAAAAAGCACAAAGTTAAAAGCTTTCTTGAAAAAAGAAGGTAGATCTACCAATTTCCTTTATCTTCTCAAGATATTAGATACCCTATTTCTGACCTTGGCGGGAGTGAAACGGCTGCTCTGGCAAAACTATATAATTTTCTTATGAAGAATAGAAAAATTCACATTCTTCTAGTGGAAGACAACGCTTCTGATGCTCGCCTGCTACGCCAGATATTCCTTCGCAATGGTCATGAAGAATGGCAGATCGCACATGTGGAGCGGCTAAATGACGCAATTGTTGCCTGTAAATCAGAACTTAGCCTCTCATTAAAGAATTCTACCTCACAAAGCATACATCAACGCAGATTTGATGTTGTCCTGTTAGACCTTAGCCTGCCAGATTCTACTGGATTGAACACGCTAAAAGAATTCCAAAAAGCAGTAACCGATATTCCTGTTGTGGTATTATCAGGGCTTGATGATGAAGAATTAGCACTGCGAGCACTAGCAGAAGGAGCGCAAGACTACATCGTCAAAGACCAAATAACGATTCAAGTGCTAGTGCGTGCCATTCGCTATGCTATTCAACGAGGACAAATTTTTAATCAATTACGGGCGAACGAGCAACGCATTCGTGAAGCGCTCGCCAAGGAACAAGAACTTAATCAATTAAAGTCGAACTTTGTGGCAATGGTTTCTCACGAATTCCGCGCCCCTATGAGTATCATTCGTACATCTGCCCAGCTACTCGAAAACTATAACCCTCAACTGACCGAAGAGCGTAGAGCCAAATACTTTCAGCGAATTCAAAGTTCTATCAACCAAATGGTTCAACTTTTAGATGAGGTTTTGTTCCTGAGTAAATCTGAAGTTGATAGAGTTGAATACCGACCTGTCCCCTTAGATCTCAAAAATTTCTGCCAGGAACTTACAGAAATTTTTCAACTTCATACAGACGCTAAGCGCGATATTATCTTTAATCACCAGGGAGAATGCACATTAGCCCAAATGGATGAAAACCTGTTAAGTTGCATTTTTACCAATTTACTCTCTAATGCAATCAAATACTCATTTCCAGAAAGCAAAATTTTGTTTGATTTAGTCTGCCAAGGGGGTATAGCAACTTTCCGGGTGCAAGACCAAGGGATAGGCATTCCTTACAGAGACCAAACCCGCCTGTTTGAAACGTTCTACCGTGCCAGAAATGTAGGTAAAATTGAAGGCACAGGGCTAGGGCTTGTCATTGTGAGAAAATGCGTGGATCTTCATGGAGGTGAGATCCGAGTAAAAAGTAAAGAGGGAGTGGGAACAACCATTACGGTGAGACTACCGATGCACCCACCTGCGAACAGTGAACAGTGAACAGTGAACAGTGAACAGTGAAGAAAATTTTTTACTCATCACTCAGCACTCGTAATATCATGTCCGGCTAATTAGTTATGATTCCCACGTTAGCTGCACCCCACCCCGCGCCGCCCAAATTCAAAGTATGCCCTTTGGGCACGCTGCGCGAACAAAATGCAAAATTCAAAAAAAAGAATCTTAATTTTGAATTTATAATTTTGAATTTTGAATTCCCCGAAGAGGGGTGGGGTTCTTAGGGTAATGATAAGTATTTATCCGGACTTGATATAACTCATAACTCTTTATTTAGGTTGAGGATTTGGTGTAGGACAAGCTTTCTTAACAAAATCACACTGATAAATGTAAGGTTCCTGCCAACTCAGAGGAATTTCTAGTAAATCTCTCGTTCCAGTCATTCCTTGTCCAATAAATAGTAACAAGGCGATGCTATTTAAAATTGTGTGGACGATGCGCCAGCGATTTGACCTATCTTTATAAATATCAGGAACAATTGCTAGGGAAAAAATCATCAGCAAGGCTGCGGCAATGCCAAAGTAATAATGCGACCAATACCACTCATTTGTGCGGCGAAATACTCCATCCTGACAGCCGAGAATCACTAAACCTGCACCCGTTAAAGTGGCAAAAACTCCCCGCCACACAGCCTGCTTAGCTCGATAAAGTAATACTAAAGAGGCAATAGTCGCAGTAAACATCAAAAGAATAAAAACGACTTGGAAAATCTCTTTATTCCACAATTGATTTTTGATAATATTTGTACCAATTGGGTAGGATAACCCTACTAAAGCCAATCCGACAACTGCACCCGTTAGCCAATTTCCTAATCGCCTGTGTTCTACCCCCACAACGGCCGGGATTTTACTTTTTCCAGAATCTAAGGTTTGCAGGCGACGCTGGCGTGTAGACCAAGCAAAATTAACCACCATTCCAATCAGGGGAAAGACAAAAAAGACTGCGATCGCTGGATGGATAAGACCAAGAAAATCTGCAAGTTCCATAAAACACCTGTTTGCACAAATCTCGTTCAACTCAAACCATTTCTGCATTTTTACAGAAATTTAAAATTCATTTATCTAGTTTTTATACAACCAAAATTGCGTAACCAAAGATAGCATTGAACCCTTGACATCATATCGCTACAGATTTCAAGTCTGCGAGTTTTACATTGTTGGGTACGGTATAAGCTTTGAGTTCCACAAGGCAATTGAGCTTACATTTCCACAGCCTATAGTTGACACAACAATACAAAGGTGCGACAAATTCAACTTCATAAGTGAGTCCTCAAATCCATCTCTATGGACAATTTAAACCGTATTTGCACAAGATAAATGAATTTAGGCTGAGAATTCCTTGAAAACTAGCGCTGCTTTGCAAACACAAATTTTTAATCCGATTTTCATCTTACAAGCACAATTTGCGTTTAACCTTAATTCTAAAGGTTAAACACTATTTACTAAAAGTTAACAGTTTGATATAAAATGTTATGTGAACTTCACACTATCTCCGTTGTTGAATGTTGTTTTTTATAAACCATGCAACTGTCAAGCCTTAGGCAATGCAGGCAAGAATCAACAATCATGAATGATAGGTGTGGTTTTAAAGGAGTATAAAAATGACCATTACACAGTTGAAAAAAAACAATGTAAGCCGTCTTCGCCAACGGCGTTTGGTCAAGAAACTCCGTTCTAGGTCTTGGCTTCAATTACGAAAAGCAACACTGTTTGTATTAAGTATCGTTTTTTTATTCAGTATTATCGTAGCTGCATGGTTTGCTGGTGAAGACACAATCAGCAGAATTTTTGCTCAAATTTATGCTTTACAAGAAAACCCACCAATTTGGCTAGAAGTGCCAATGGTGAGGGGAAAATATTTACTAGCACCGACGGTAGCGCTGTTGCTAACTGTGCTGCTGGTGATGAAAGTCTCTCCTCAGCCTCGTGTTTGGTCACAACGGCTCGTTGTCGGAATTTTAATTATCCTAACTTTAAGGTATATTCTGTGGCGATCGCTCTCTACCTTAAATCTTGTCAATCCGCTAAATGGGGTATTTAGTCTAAGTTTCTTCTTGCTGGAAATGTTAATGCTCTTTGGTAGCACTATCCAGCTATTTCTAATGTTAAATGTCAAAGACCGCCGCCGCGAAGCAGATGAGAAATCAGTTGCTGTTATCAATGGTGATTTCGTTCCATCTGTTGATATCTTGATACCAACATACAATGAACCTGCTTTTATTCTCAAGCGTACAGTTATCGGTTGTCAAGCTTTAGAGTATGCCAATAAGAAAATTTATCTTCTCGATGATACAAGGCGTCCAGAAATAAAAAAATTGGCTCTTGAGTTGGGGTGTGAGTATGTAACACGACAAGACAACAGCTATGCCAAAGCAGGAAATTTAAATCATGCTATTGCCAAAACTCATGGAGAGTTCATTGTTGTTTTTGATGCTGATTTTGTTCCTACTAAAAACTTCCTGACTCGCACAGTTGGTTTCTTTCAAGATGAAAAAGTAGCACTTGTACAAACACCCCAAAGCTTTTACAATGCTGACCCTGTCGCCCGTAACCTTGGCTTGGAAAATATTCTTACCGCAGACGAAGAAGTGTTTTATCGCCAAACTCAAGCTATTAAAGATGGTGCAGGCAGCGTCGTTTGTTGTGGGACTTCCTTCGTTGTTCGACGTAGCGCACTCTTATTAGCAGGAGGCTTTGTTACCGAGTCTTTGAGTGAAGATTACTTCACAGGTATTCGATTGTCTGCCAAAGGTTATCGTTTGATTTATCTTAATGAAAAACTTAGCGCTGGTTTAGCAGCAGACAATATTGCTGCCTATGCAACTCAAAGATTACGATGGGGACAAGGCACACTTCAAGCATTTTTTATCAAATCCAATCCTTTAACAATTCCTGGATTGAGCTTTATTCAAAGATTGGCTCATTTAGAAGGATTATTACATTGGTTTGGAACCATTGCTCGTGTTTATTTTCTCCTCATGCCTTTAGCTTATTCATTTTTAGGCGTGATTCCTGTTCGGTCTAACGTAGCAGAGTTGTTGTATTTTTTCCTGCCTTACTATCTTGTTAATTTAACTGTCTTTGCTTGGTTAAATTTCCAATCACGCTCTGCTTTGCTATCTGATATTTATTCTATAGTGCTGTGTTTTCCTATAGCATTGACTGTCATACAAGTCATGTTAAATCCTTTTTCTAAAGGATTTAAAGTGACACCGAAAGGAACAGTCAATAACCGATTTTCTTTCAACTGGAACCTTGCCTTACCTCTGATAATTTTGTTTATCGCTAATGCCTTGAGTTTGTGGCAGAATCTGGGAATGTGCATGGACAAAGGTACATGGTCTTCCACAGTCTCTTCAGAAGCTGCTCTACAAATTAAAGGTATCAGCTTAGGTTGGTTATGGAGTGCCTATAATTTGGTTATGATTGGCATAGCTCTGCTGATTTTTGTGGATGCTCCCAAACCAGATGTTTATGAATGGTTTGACTTGCGGCGAGTCGTGCGCTTAAGTATTGGCAAGCAGAGTTATTGGGGAGTGACTACAATCATTTCTGAGGTAGGTGCTGAAGTTGCTGTTACGCAGAATCCTCCTACTCATTTATCCAAAAATACGCCTGTTAAACTAGAAATTGTAGAGGAAAATTTACAGCTTGAGGGACATATTGTTCGCACTGGTTTGAAAGATGAATTTCCGACAGTGCGAGTGAGGTTTGAATCAGTCAATTTGACACAACATCGTCGTCTGGTGGAAATGTTATTTTGTCGTCCGGGACAGTGGAAGCGCAATAATACACCAGGAGAATTTAGTTCGTTGTTGTTGATATTTAAAATTTTGCTGAAACCGCGAATTCTGTTTAATAGAAAGGTAGATGTGAGTGCAGTTGCTGTTTCTCAGGTTTAAACACGTCCACAGATTTGAGGATGACTTATAGTAAAAAATCACGTGTGTAGAGACGCGCCATCCGAGAGTTCTACAGAGAACAGCGCGTCTTTACATTGTGTTCCTGATAAGGGTTCTGGTGGCATTTATGCGGCGAACAACCTCAGCATTGAAATAGCTCAAATCTCTGTTCCACCAAGAATCGGAGAAAGCGCTGATGGTAGAGGATGCGATCGCCCCACTCATAAGCAGCAGCATAACACCGCGCCAGACTTGTTGTCCATCCAGAATTTTAGTGTGCCGCTACGCTAACGCCCGTCCTTTGTATATTTTTTAGCTATATTTTTTATTCACTGAAAGTTTTGCTAATTTCCCTATTGAGTAATATTTGTTACTATAAATAACATTAATTTTAGACTTATACTTCTTTTCAATTCCTTTACGTAAAGTGCTTGAAGGATTAAGCAAAAACACATCCGTGAAACCTTTGGGAATTGTGGGAATATTTTTGTCCTTCACCAACAAAAACCGCACTTTTGGTTCTACAAGGTAACTCAGAGAAAAGACATTTCCATAATTAATGCCAAAAGAATCACTAATCAACAGTGGGCGAGAAGCCTGATTGACGATTGTGGCGACTTGTGTGTTACCAGAACTGACACCCTTACTTGACCAAGTTTCTGCTTGGGAACTTACTGCACAAGAAACGACACCACCCATAATCACCAGCACTAATACCGTCTGCCAAATTTTCCGCAGTAAAATAATCCCATCATATAGCTGATAAGCGAACAGATAAGTGACTGCTAGTTGAATACCTAAAAAAGAAGGTATTAAATACTGCTCTGCTGTTGAGCGCGTCCCTCCAAAAATCAAATCTGGTAGCATTAAAGGTATTGCTGGCACAGTAATTAATAACACGATAAATAACCATATTTTTGGGTGGGTTGTACGACAAAGAATATAAAGTGAGTATCCCAGTAAGATTAAAAAAATATAGGAAATTGGATAGCTGAGGGGATTTTCTAAGCCAAAGTTTAAATCCAAAAAAATACGGCTTAAGTTAATTAGCCAAGATTGAATTAAAGCCAATGGTGATAATTTTCCTGTTGTTCCTGCTGTTTGACGATGAAATTGCAACAGGTTGGTAAGAATAACTAAAATCCACGGAGTAAAGGCTAAAAAACCTGTAAGTGATGCTAATGTGTAAATTTCGACTTTTTTAGTCCAGCGAAATTCTGTAGTTGCCATGACATAAATTCCATGAGCAACCGCTACGAATCCACTTAACAAAGATGTATAAAGACTGAGTGCTAAAGTGAGTGTATAAATTCCCCATGCCAAGGTGCGATCTGGTAATCGCTGTTCTGATTCTAGTCGCAAAGCTCGCAGCAAAGAAGCGCTGGAAAGTAATATCGTGAGGAGCCAAAGAATATATTCCCGTGCTTCCTGGGCGTAAATGAGATGAATCGGGGAAATTGCTATAAGTGCGATCGCCACAAATGGTACTGAGAACGGCACGTTAAATAATTCTCGACACAGCCAATAAAAGCAGGGAAATACTAGCAAGCTAATAATGACAGACAAACTTCTGATAGCTGTTACCGAAGTGCCAAAGATTTGCGCCCACAATCGTGCTATAACGTAATAAAGTGGAGGATGGTGAGGGTCTTCTATTGCTAAAGATTTAACTGTATCACCTAAATTTTTATCAGGATTAAGACGCTGGAACTTAGCAAAAGCTTCCTTATTAACGACACGACCATTAAAGATTTGCCGCCTGACTTCTGTCGTTGTATAACCAGAAATCCGCAATGAAGTGTAAGTTTCATGGTGTCCATAAACTTTGCCGTCAACGTTGAAGAAGCGAAAAAAGACACCTAGCACCAACACCACGACAATTAGAAACCGCAACCAATTCGGAGCGAGTTTGATATGGCGCATAATTTGGTTTCTAAATAAGTTGTAAAAATCACCCTGTTAGATGAACTAACTGGAAGAGCTTTGCTGACAATCGCGAAGCGTAGTTTGACAGTAACCTGATTTAGTACTTGACGATGAACATCTTATCTTTATTTAATTTAAGAGCGCCGTCGCACTTTACTCCATTTGACCAAAATAAGTGCGATCGGCGCTTCGCCGCAGCGCTTCGCTATCGCCATCTCCTATCCTTAGGCAGTTATCAGGATATCGCCATCATCAGCGCGGCAAATTTCCTCGCTTTAGTTTCTCATGCCTGATTTCACAACACAGGCTAGGGGGATCGATGGTATTCACGCTGACTGTCACGCAAAAGCGCGAACAACCACGTCCCCAAGCGATCGCACTACCTGTCTTGCTTGGGAACCCAAAGTGCTAATGTGGATTGAGCAAAGCTATCACAGGTAAAATTTCCTCTGTGAATGTTTAGCCGTAGCGTAGTATCATGCCAGTTATGCGAACTTTTTCCGGTGCCTCCTGGGAATCAAAAGTAGGTTACTGTCGAGCCATCAGAGTCGGAAACCAAATTTATGTTTCTGGTACAGCACCAGTTGATGAAGCGGGAGGAGTGTTTGCTCCTGGTGATGCCTATGCGCAAGCAAAACGCTGTTTTGAAATTATCCACAAGGCTTTGCAAGACTTAGGTGCAGACACAAGCTATGTGGTGCGGACTCGTATGTTTGTTACAGATATTACCCGTTGGGCTGAATTTGGGCAGGCGCATCAAGAATTTTTTGGTGAGAATCCGCCTGCTACAACAATGGTGGAAGTGAAATCCCTAATAAATCCGGAGATGTTAATAGAGGTAGAAGCAGATGCAGTTTGTGCCGATGTGTAGCGCTTCTGTTTGCATTGGTGTCAACTTAAGCTAAAAGTTACTATTGACAAGCGTTTGAACATTTTTCGATGTACCATCTAGATTTTCGATCCCCCCTTAATCCCCCCTTAAAAAGGGGGGAAATAAAATTTTAGCCCTCTTTTTAACTCTGTTGGGGGATCTAAAACGACCCGGAAATTGAGTGTTTGAGCGTGATTGTTGACACGCATGTTCTGTTTCCATCCCCTCCCTGCTTGCGGTGAGTAAGCGCGCTGCAGGCGGGTTTCCCACGCCCAGGCGACTGGCGTAAGCGCAAGCGCACGCCAAGGGCGAACGCGTAGCGTGCCGTTCGGCGATAGCCGTGGCGTTAGCCATAGGCATACCCGAAGGGGGAGGGGTTAGGGAGCCAGCGCTGCAGGAGGGTTTCCCTCCGCAGGCGACTGGCGTGGTGGGGTCATGCGAATCTATGATTCAATTAGCATGACTGGCACTACTGTAGCGAATCCTTGTTCCTGCCCACAGCAACTTCTCTCGCAGCGTCTGATAATACGAGTTGTTCTCTCGTAAAACAATAAACTTAGCCCGACAATCCGCCATCCGCACATCAACACGGTGTCCGGGCCAAATGGAAGTCGCCAAGACCCCATCCATCCACAACTTGGTACTCAAATCGTAATCCCCCAAGGGCCAAATACTGACAACAGAACCAGGGGGTAAGACGAGGGGGCGACTGGAAAGACTCATCGGACAAATGGGAGTGATGGTAATCGCTTCCATACCATCATGTATTATCGGACCATTTGCAGACACGGTGTAACCTGTGGAACCAGTAGGAGTAGAAATAATCAGCCCGTCTCCCTGATATTGATCGACCACTTCACCATCAATTTCCATTTCTAGGACTGAGGTAATCATGCGGTCAGCAGAAGCGGGTCTGACAGACATTTCATTTAAAGCGAGGTAACGTTCAGAAACTGGTTCCAAATTTGTGCTATTTCCCTCGAACACTGCGGCTTGCAACATCATCCGCCGCTGAATAGCATAACGGTCTTCAAACAGCCGATCCCAAACGAGTTCAGTATCTTGAAATTCTTCTACAGACTCAGTTAAAAACCCCAGATGACCTCCCACGTTCACTGCTAGTATTGGGATGCCAGCTGGGGCTAGATGTCTTGCTCCAGTTAAAACAGTACCATCACCGCCAAGTACCAAAGCGAGATCAATGGGTTGCCCTGCGGAAGCCAAAAAGACCGGATATGGGTTATCTTTTGGTCCACTTGGTCCCATCAAAACGTGGCATTGGCGATGTTCGAGTTGCTTAGCACAGATTTCTGCCCAGCGTTTACTTTGGGAATCTCGTGCTTTGTAAGCAATAATGACTTGCTTGAGATCCACAGAATTACCACTTCAGGAGATTAAACTGCTCCATATCAACAGTATCGCGGTTGCGATAGATGGCAAGTACGATCGCCAAACCTACCGCCGCCTCAGCTGCTGCTACGGTGATCACAAATACGGTGAATACCTGACCCTTAATTGCTGTTGAGTCTAGGAAGTTGGAAAACGCCATTAAATTTAGATTAACGGCATTGAGCAGCAACTCAATCGACATTAGCACTCTTACGGCGTTGCGGCTGGTAATTAAGCCATAGATGCCGATGCAAAATAAAGCTGCTGCAAGTAATAAAAAGTACTGAATTGGCATGAATCTTGCTGTCCCCCTTGTCAGTTATCAGTTATTAGTTATCAGTTACCAATTATCAGTTTGCGCTGTTTACTGATAACTGTTTACTGAATATTGCGGCTCGATTCACCGATTGATACCAGTTCTCTGGGGCGTTCTGGTAAGGTCAAAACTTGCTGTTTTTCTCCAGAAATTACCTGTTCAGGCAGATACTCGCGACGTGCCAAAATGATCGCGCCCACCATCGCCATCAACAGCAAAACCGAAGCTAGTTCAAAAGGCAGTAAAAAGTCACTGAAGAAATGTTGACCAATTAAAACAATCGTGTTGCCTGGAGGCGTAGCAGTAGACAGTGACCAAGGAGTTGTTAACACCATCGTACTTAAAAGAGCAAACAATCCCAGACTGACTACACCCGTGAGTGCTTTGCGTAACCAAGCGGTGGGGAAGGGCGTAAAACTTTGTCGCTTGTTTACCAACATAATGGCAAACAAAATCAATACGTTCACTGCACCAACATAAATTAGCAATTGCGCTGCTGCTACAAAGTCAGCATTTAGCAACAGGTACAGCCCAGAAATGCTAGCAAATACGCCTGCCAGCGTAAAGGCAGAATAGACGACGTTGTCAAACAGTACCACACCCAGCGCTGTTGCAATCAACATCACTGCCAGTATGGCAAAAGAAACAACCTGTACTCCTTCCGCTAGATTCACTGTTTTTTATCCTCAGTCATTTGTTAATTGTAGAGACGCGCTGTTTGAAGCGTCTGTACATTCGCGCCATAACGCGTCTGTACATTTGTTAATTATTGGCATTTAGTGGTGAGTCGCTCTTGTTTTCTACTAACAACTCACCACTAACTACTACCATTTACTTTTCCTGTTCCACAAGGTCTTCTGGACGCGCACCCGCGCGAGGTGCATCACCAGGTACGCCGTGGGGATCCATGACGCCTTTGGGTAGGTAAACGAGTTCGCGCAACGGTGTGACCATTGGATCGTTAGTGACCTTATAAGGCAAACGACCAAGCGCCACGCTGTCATAGTTCAATTCATGGCGATCGTAGGTGGAAAGCTCGTAATCTTCTGTCATCGATAAACAGTTAGTTGGGCAGTATTCCACGCAGTTACCGCAGAAGATACAAACTCCAAAGTCGATACTATAGTGATTGAGCTTTTTCTTTTTGCTTGCCTTGTCGAATTCCCAATCAACTACAGGCAGGTTGATCGGACAAACCCGAACACAAACTTCGCAGGCAATGCACTTATCAAACTCAAAGTGAATCCTACCGCGAAACCGCTCACTAGGAATCAGTTTTTCGTAAGGATACTGCACGGTGACTGGACGCCGCTGCATATGGTCGAAGGTAACAGACAAACCCTGACCAATGTAACGACCAGCTTGCACCGCTTCTCTGGCGTAATCACCAACTTGTTTAAGGAACTTTAACATTTTTCGTGTCTCTCTCTTTTTATGTAATAGGTGATTCGGGATTGGGGATGAGGGATTGGGTAAGAACAAAAGTATGAAGTATACAATTTTCAGCCTTCATCTTTTATCCTTTCCTACTCCCTAGTCCCCATTCCCCAGTCCCCAGTCCCTATTACCCTCCAAAGGCAACGGGAAAAGCAAGTTTCAGGGCTGCAGTGAGTAGCAAGTTAACCAAACCAACAGGCAGCAAGAACTTCCATCCTAAATCTAGCAATTGGTCAATCCGAACCCGTGGCACTGTCCAACGCAACAGGATTGCCAGAAAGACGAGGAAGTATGCTTTGAGTACGGTCATCGTGATTCCCAATGCGGCGGTAGCAATCTGCAAAACAGGATTTATTTCGCTGACTCCCAACCAACCAGCTATCAAATTAATGGGAATTGGAAAATCCCAACCGCCTAGGTATAAAACTGATACCAGCAGGGCAGAAAGTACTAGGTTAACGTAGGAACTCAGGTAGAACAGAGCGAATTTCATGCCAGAGTATTCGGTCTGATAACCAGCAACCAGTTCCTCTTCTGCTTCGGGCAAGTCGAAGGGCAATCGTTCGCATTCAGCAAGGGCGGCTATCCAAAAGATGATAAACCCGACTGGTTGACGCCATACGTTCCAGCCAAGAATGCCATAGCCAGATTGCTGATTGACGATGTCAATGGTGCTGAGGCTATTCGACATCAAGGCGATCGCCAGCACCGCTAGTGCCAAAGGAATTTCATAGCTAATCGACTGTGCTGCTGCCCGCAACCCTCCTAAGAGAGAGTATTTGTTGTTAGATGCGTAACCAGCCATCAACAAGCCAATCGGTGCAACGCTAGACAAGGCAATCCACAAGAAGACCCCCATCCCAACATCTGTAATCACCAGATTCTGCCCAAAGGGCACAATCAAATATGACAGAAATACTGGAATCGTCACGATGATTGGACCAAGGGTAAACAGCCAGCGGTCAGACTGAGCTGGCACCACATCTTCTTTAAAAACGAGCTTGAGACCATCCGCCACAGGAGCCAGCAAACCCAAAGGACCAATATATTCAGGACCAATCCGCTGCTGTGCTGCTGCCGAAATCTTCCGTTCTAACCAAACACAGGTCAGCACCCCCACAGTGGCACCAATAATCATCAAAATCATTGGCAGTGGCATCCAAATCGCCTTGGCTATGCCAGCGCTCAATCCTAAATCCCTAAGGGATTCAATAAAAGTTCCTTGCAGATCAATTCCTGAATTCATGTGCTTTTGCTCTTCAAGTCATCAGAACATTGTCATTTACAACTATCCACGCTTGTTAATAACTGTAAATTTGCTCATAAAACCTTGGGGGAAGTGTGGAAACCCGAGCCATGACGGCACGGGACAAAATTTAAGATTTTTTGCAATTCCCATGCCTAGTATATCGTTGCATGGTTTTTGCCCCTTTAGCTAGACGAGAATTTCTACCTATGGTAAGGATTAGAATTCCCTAATAAAGGGACTGGGACTGGCGATTGGGGACTGGGAAATTCCCTATCCCTTGAATTTCTTCGCGTTCCAGTGCCAATCGGTTCCTGGGGACTGGCAATTGGGGACTGGGAAATTCCCTATCCCCTATCCGTAATCCCCTATCCGTAATCCCCTATCCCTAATCCCTCTAACGCTGCTCGATGGGAATGTAAGGAACGCCATGCTTACCGTCGTAAACCTGGGTTGGACGGAAAATTCGGTTTTCTTCTAGCTGTTCTTTCCAATGTGCTAACCAACCGGCAACACGGGCGATCGCAAATATTGGTGTAAACAAGTCTGTAGGAATTCCCAATTTTCTATACACTAATCCTGAATAAAAGTCAACATTGGGATAAATTCCTTTATGACCCAGTTTTTCCTCCACCACCCTTTCCATTTCTAGAGCAATGTCATAGTACTTGTCATGCCCAAATTTGGCAAACAGCTGTTCCGCCAAGTTCTGCAAAATTGTAGCGCGTGGGTCTTTCACTTTGTACACACGATGTCCAAAGCCCATAATTTTGGATTTGCGTTCCAGGCAGTCCTCAATGTAAGGACGCACATTTTCCACAGAGCCAATTTCTTCCAACATCTGAATCACTTCTTCGTTGGCTCCACCATGCAGCGGTCCTCCTAACGTTCCCACAGCACTTGCTACCACTGCGTATGGGTCAGTTAGTGTAGACGCCGTTACCCTGGCACTGAAGGTGGAGGCGTTCATCGTATGTTCAGCATGAAGTATCAAGCAGATATCAAAAATCCGCGCCGCCAGTGCATCAGGTTCTTTCTCATTGAGCATGTACAGAAAGTTGGCGGAATAGTCCAAGTCATCACGCGGACGTACTGCATCGTTGCCATTTCGCATCAACTGGAATGCCGCCACCATTGTCGGAATCTTTGCTATCAGGCGAACAACTGCATCCCGAATGTAAATAGGGTTATCCAAGTCACGGCGCGAATAAAACAAACCCAACGCAGCGGCAGAGGCTTGCAAAGCATCCATTGGGTGACCGCTTTCGGGAAAGCATTTCATCATATCGCTGATGCGATATTTTATCCGCCTGTGTTCGCAAACTTCATACTCAAATGCTGCCAGTTCTTCCGCTGTGGGCAACTCACCCCAAATGAGAAGATAAGCAGTTTCCAGAAATGTACTTTTTGAAGCCAATTCCTCAATTTGGATGCCACGATATTCTAGTATTCCCTTTTGCCCGTCAACATTGCTAATACTGGATTGGGCGGCGGGGATGCCATCCAATCCAGGCTTGAATTCGCACACCATCATGGCAACACCATCTGCTTTTTTGTGAAAGATTTTTTCAGGCTAACTTACCAGAAATTCTTGTTGCCATAACAGTAACCGTTTCCTTTGAAATTCTTTCAAAAACGTTACACTACTGTTAAAGCAAGTACTTGGGTGGTGTCAACCAATACATCTGACTACGACCCAGAGGAGAGCCTTTTTCTGGTAGTTTTACCCCAATCATACCCGCTTTTTTCAGGACTAACGTTGCTTTCGCTTGTCCCCATAGGAGAATTTCTGCCCAAGCACTCAAATCTGGTTCATGTCCTACTAAGGCAAGTTGGGTTTGGGGTGAATAATTTCTTGCTTCCAACCAGTCTACAACCCAACTCTCAATACGACCATCAGGAGCAAGGTAGGTACATTCCTCTAGTTTAGAACTCAATCCAGCAGCTATGAGGATTTCTGCTGTTTGCCGAGCGCGAACCAACGGACTCGTGGCAATCAAATCGAAATTCAAACCCAACTTTTTCAGTCGTTGGGCAACTTTCTCTGTTTTTTGCCGCCCTTCTTTCGTGAGCGATCGCTCTTCATCTTTGATATCTGGTCGCCTTTCTTCAGCAATACCATGACGAATTAAATAAAGTTCCACAATTTGAGTCCTAAGTCCTGAGTTCTAACTAAGAGTCAGTTCGTCAGAGTTATTTTCCCTCTTATCTCCCTTATCTCCCTTGTCCCCCTTGTCTTCCTTGTGTTGTTCTCCTCTACTCCGGCTGTATCGGGTTATCTCTCGGATTCACTAATCTCAGCAGCTTCTGCTTAATCTGAGAATCGAAAACTTCCCATTTCATTTTCGCATAACCAGAATTTTCATTACCTCCAGATAAGAAACCCATTGGAATTTCAAATCCACCTGCGCTTGTTCTTCCACCACCGAAAAAGCGTCCTTGGCTATCTTGTCCAAAGGCTTCTTTGATGAACTCATCGGGGTCAAGGGTAAGTTTGGTGGTTCTTAAAGAACCAATGACCACTTCTAGTTCTTCATCTTCATCGTGAACAATACCGTACACCACAGCAGTGTGAACGTTTTCTTCTGTCACTAGAAAATCTGCCGCTTGGGGGATGGCATCGCGGTCGTCATAACGTAGATAACCTACACCAGCAATCGAAAAGTTATTTTGCACGATGCGGTTTTTGAGCGATCGCTCTATAACGTCCATGACTCGCTTGGAACGATTCGCTTGCAGTACCGCGTTCAGCAACTGGGCGTCATAAAATCTGCTCAAATACGCTGCTGCCATAAAGTCTTCTTCCTGTGCTTGCATCAGTCTATTAGTATCCGATCGCAAGCCGTGCATCAAGGCAGTCGCGCATTTGACGTGTTGGTTTATACTGCTATCTAGAGTTAGTAACCCCGCTTGTAGGTATTGGGTAAAAATCGTTGCTGTCGCCCGTACAAAGGGACGGACATCAAAAAATTCCGATTTCAGCTCAGTTTGTAAACTGTGGTGGTCGATCACCGCCACTAATGGTATTTTTGCCTGTTGCACTACAGGTAATAACTGAGAAGTGGTTCCTTGGTTATCAATCAGTACGAAACCTTGGTAGGATGATAAATCCTTGCTTTTCAGTGTTTGTAGTGTCCAACGCTGGACGGGTAAGCCAGTCAGCTTTACTAATGCAATATTTTCTTGGTGACTCAATGCACCAGCGTAAACGATGTCACATTTTATATCGTATTGCTGAGCAATTAACTGGTAAGCCCAAGCAGAGGATAAGGCATCAGGGTCAGGAAAATCTTGAAGAATTAACAACTGGCGTTCTTGCCTGTGTGCAAGAAACGTATTGCGCAGCTCTTCTGATTTGTGATTGACCAATGAATTGTTACGCTGACTCAGAGAATTGCCCGATTCACCCGTCAATCCCGTGCCTGACTGCTTAGTGAGTGGAACTTCAACTGAATCTTTGTCTCTTTCTGCATCGTCTGGAATTGGGTCAGCTATCAACGGCAAACTCTCAATCTGAGTAAGGGAAGAATTAAAGTGCATACGAAACGTTTTTATAAGTGTGAGGCTCCTTTTTTGTTCAGAAAGACTACCTGCTTGTCATTCACTACTTCAGCCACACTTTATGATCTTCGCAAAAATTTCAGATCTTGGCTCTATATCTGCCAGTCTATTTTTTGTCAACAATCTCTGATCAATGACTAGCAAGGAAAACCCCTTTAGCATTGACCCCTAATTTTTTTGGCAGATTTAAACGCACCCTGCTTGTTTTGGCGTTGATTTGTGCTATATTAGCGAAGTTGCTCCAAGCGGGTATGCATTTTCTCGCGTTCTATCAGCTTCCAGTTAAGTTCTAGGTAAGCCGTAGACCAGCCAAAATCACCAAGCAAAGGCAATAACGCAAAAAACTGACAATTGCGAGGCTTTTTCAAACAACGCTGAAATTGTCAGAGTCCAATAACATATTTTTGCCACTCTTGATGCATACCACTCTTGAGATGTTTGCTGACCTCAAAGTATAAACTGCTGTAAGGTCGGCGTGGAGGATGACGCAACATCATGTGAGCTTCACTAGGCGTGCGATTTCCCTTCTTCACATTACAGCGGACACAGGCTGTAACGATGTTTTCCCAAGTATCGCCGCCACCACGCGATCGCGGAAAAACATGATCCAAAGTTAAATCATCTCCTGTGTAACCGCAATACTGGCAAGTATGACCATCACGATGCAGTAGATTCCGACGAGTCAGAGGAATCTCTTTATAGGGAACGCGCACATAGTGGCGCAACCTAATAACAGTCGGAAGCGGAAAGTCCGAGTAAAGTTGCTTGTTATTGAACTCTACTCGCTCAGCTTTGCCTTTGATCAGTAAGACCACAGCTCGCCGCCAGCTCGTGATATTGAGCGGTTCGTAAGAGGCGTTTAGAACTAAAACCTTCCCCATTGATTAGCGCTCAAGCTATTATTTTTACATATATTAACACAATTACATTCATCTTTGGTGATGAAAAAAAATTATACATCTTGCAATAGTTAGAAATACAATGAGTCAAAACTTAAGACTCAACACTCATAACTTATCGTAAAATCAAGGGTTTAAGACCCCTTAGTCTATACGTAGTCTCACTTTCAGCCGGGTTGATCTCCCCGTTTGAAACAGTCTTCAATTTTGAATTTTGAATGAGCGAATTTTGAATTGTTAATCTCTCCTGCTCTTTTGCTCACCACCCGCAGCTCATCATCCTGTGCCGATTTTAGCTTAAACGGCTATTCATCCCACACTGCCCTGTCGGGTCAGGTGTGGGATGAATAGCCGGACAAAAAGATTGCGTCCGACGCATTGTCCCCCTAAGATCGGCCAGCCTTACTATAACGAATACTCATCTTGGAACACAGATAAACATTACAAAAGCTGGCTGATTTTTTCGTGTAAGACCCCCGCCCCCCGACCAATGTCAACTGTCAGATGACCAGGGAGTGGGGATAGCAATGTTTTTGTCTATCTCCGTGTTAGGCAACGACTCAATAAGCTCTTCTACCATCTGGGTCATAGTTTTGTCAGCGTAAACCGCGTATGGCTGCAATTTATTAAATCGGCGTTCTGACATTCTTAATCTTAATTGTTTATTTGTTATGTTGGGTACACATTGGATATAGATTAATCTTATTATAAGCACAACAAAGAGGTGATTTAAAGTGTTGAAAGCAGTTAAAGTCAGACTATACCCAACAACCGAACAAAAAATATCTCTAGCTAAATCATTTGGTTGTGCAAAATGGTATTGTAACTATGCAATTAACGATTTTATTTAACACTACAAAGAAACTGGATAATCATTAAAGTTGAGTGTTGACAAGGTTTATTTACCTCAATTAAAAGTAGAACATCCTTGGTTAAAAGAAGATTGTTATTCTGCTGTTTTACAGTGCGTACCCATCAACTTAAACAAGGCTTACACCAACTTTTTTGAGGGTAGGGCTAAGTTTCCTAGGTTCAAATCAAAGCATCATAAGCAATCAATCCAATATCCTCAAAACGTTAAAGTTGTGGGTGATTGCTTGGAAGTTCCTAAAATTGGTGTTATCAAAGCTGTTTTTCATAGACCGATTGAGGGGAAACTTAAGACTGTTACCATCAGCAAGACTCCTACAGATAAGTACTTTGCTTCAATATTACTTGAGGTGGAAGGTGATGCAAGTCAATCGCTTGGAGATAAAATACTTGGTATTGATTTGGGGTTGAAAGACTTCGCTATTGTTGATAATGGTAGTGAGATACACAAACATTCAAACCCAAAACATCTTAAGCGGCATGAGAAAAACTTAGCCAGAAAGCAGAAAAAGTTTGCTCGTAAAATTAAAGGAAGTAACTCAAGAAACAAGTATAGAAAGCTAGTAGCCAAAGTTCACGAACGAGTATCAAATTCCCGCTACTGACTTCCTACACAAACGCGCGTAGGAAACTGGTAGATGAAAGTCAAACCATCATTGTAGAGAATCTCAATGTCAAAGGGATGGTACGAAACCGGAAGCTATCACGCGTCAATATCCGACGTGGGTTGGGGAATGTTTGTTAACTTTTTGGATTACAAGTTAAAAGCCAAAAATGGACAACTTGTAGAAATAGGAAGGTTCTTCCCCAGTTCCAAAAGCTGTTCATGCTGTAGTCACATTGTTGAAGAGTTGACGCTCGATAACCGTGAATGGGATTGTCCATCTTGCAAGACTCATCATGACCGTGATGGTAATGCAGCATTTAACATCAGGAAAGAAGGGATTCGGATGTTGGAAAATAATGGCGGAGGGAACCCCGTTATTGCTGAGTCGAGGCAACGTAAGACCAATAAACCGCAAGGTGGAAAGGCTGTTGTCGTTGAAACCAGAAGCCTAGACCGACTCGGAGCGGGCGGTGTAGGTAGTTCACAATGAAATGTAAACTTCCAGATTAATCAAGATTAGGCTTCTAGCCATGCGAATAATTTAGATGACCTAGAAGCTTACAGAGTGGTGTGATAGGAGTAAGTCAAGATGTTGAGCCAAGAGCAAACCGACCGTGTCAGCTTTAATGGGCAGTGTGACACCTACGCTTGGTTATCCCAACGTGCTTGGGTAGAAATTGATTTATCAGCATTGTCGTACAATGTCAAGCAGCTTTTAAAGATACTGTCACCGCGCACTCAACTGATGGCGGTGGTCAAAGCAGATGCCTATGGACATGGAGCAGTTACAGTTGCCCAAACAGTGTTAGAATCAGGGGCAAGTTGGCTGGGAGTCGCTACAGTTCCAGAAGCAATCCAATTGCGAGAAGCCGGAATAAAAGCTCCGATTTTGATTTTAGGTGCAAGCCAGACGAGCGAGCAAATTCAGGCGATCGCCGAATGGAAACTTCAGCCAACAATTACAAGCCCCAAGCAAGCCCTGGTATTTTCTGACACGCTCTTAACCATCAATAACAAGACGGACGTACCTGTACACGTCAAATTAGATACGGGGATGTCCAGGTTAGGGACGAATTCCGATCAGGCGGCTGAGTTCGTTCAGCTTGTGCAACGCTTACCTCATCTTGCCATTGCTAGTATATATTCTCACTTGGCAACAGCAGATAGTCCTGATTCCACAATCATGAAACAACAGCAACAACGGTTTGAGCAAGCAATTGCCCAACTTAGGACAATAGGTATAGAACCGCCTTGTCTGCACTTGGCAAATTCAGCTGCTACACTTACCGACAAAGGATTGCACTATGATATCGCGCGTGTAGGTTTAGCTGTATACGGACTCTACCCGGCAGATCATTTGCGTTCATCCATTGACCTGAGACCTGTTCTGCAAGTAAAAGCGCGAGTCACCCAAGTCAAAACCATCGCCCCTGGAACTGGCGTCAGCTACGGTCATCAATTTATTGCCCCACACGAACTCCGCCTAGCCGTCGTAGGAATTGGTTACGCAGATGGAGTTCCTCGCAATCTTTCCAATAAAATGCAAGTGTTAATTCGCGGTCAACGGGTGCCACAGATTGGCACAATTACAATGGATCAGTTGATGTTAGATGTGAGTGCATTACCAGATATACGAGAAGGTGAAGTCGTCACCTTACTTGGAACAGAGGGAAAAGAACAAATCTCTGCTGAAGATTGGGCAAATCAATTAAATACAATTTCTTGGGAAATTCTCTGCGGGTTCAAGCACCGCTTGCCTCGTGTTGCTGTACCTTAGTGAAAACTGGTTATCGGTTTGGGGTTGGTAACTGTAAGTTAAATCCTACCCACCTTTACCTAATGCTTAACTTTTTGGGGAAATTGGCATATAATCAGACTACGTTTAACCAGTACGGGTTAGCAACGCTCAGCTAGGTGTGAAACCTAAAAGACACGTACTACAAACTGGTTACTATCAAACTGAATAACATAGGTGGGAAATCCAGCAGTAAATGCTGTCTCTAACTGGGAGTCCGTGGTCAAACGATGGTTTAACCAAAGTAAGCAGCAATGCGCTTCGGATGATTTCTTGGAACACGTATACCGCAGAGTTCCCCTTGTCCAGATGTATCCACTTGTGGCTAGCTTTGGGTAGGTTTTTACAAGCGGTTGGTGGTTAGTAGGTACTCAAACAACTGACCACTAACAACTAAGCGTTAGATATTGCAAGAAATAACTTTATTATGATAGGATAAGAAACTGATGCGGATGTGGCGGAATTGGCAGACGCGCTAGATTTAGGTTCTAGTACCGCAAGGTGTGAAGGTTCAAGTCCTTTCATCCGCACTTTTATATATGCTCTGATATATATCATCTGAAAAGACATCAGAGTTTGCCTGTGGAGTCTTCTGTTGCAAACAGGTAAACGTTAAACCAGCCTGGATTCAGTTATCACAAAAAGACGGCGGGGAAGCCCGCTCCTAGGGGCGGGAGGAACCGCCGCCCACCGTCTTGGGGCAAGGGGCATTCTTGCATGGGGAACAATCCAATGCCCTATGCCCTATGCCCGCGAAATCCCACTGCCTTCAGGCGTGGGATGAGCTTAATGTTTTAGGTCAGTTTGAGTAGGTTTTCCAGAACAGCTGCTAGTCTTTTCCGTCATAGAAAGCGAATTTGTATAAAAAGCGAGAAGCGTATAGGCTGCAAGCTAAGAAAAATTAATTTTTTTTTGAATAAAATAATTATCAATTGAATTCACAACACAAGACAGACAAATATAACGTCTTCCTGGTAGAGAGAGTAACTAGAATTTTTGATAAATTCAATGATGTAATGGCTTGTAGTTGCCTTTTAGCGGTATTGGCATAGAATCATAATGGACTTAATTGTTAAGTAGCAAATTAACTGGAGTAATTCTGAGTGGTGCGATGTGTTCCTTGTAGAAGTCTGTCTTAAAAGGCACTACTTTCAGCAATATCCATTTTTACTCTAGTACATGACGGCGGAAATAAAGCTACCCTTCGGGTTCAGCAGTCGCCTGCGGAGGGAAACCCTACCAAGAGCGCTGCTGAACCATTACAAACCAGCAAAAGAGTTACGGTATAAGTGTTTTGAATGCGTGAATGCGTGAATGCGTGAATGCGTGACTTCCGCCCTGCGGTACTAGGATTCTCTCAAGAAAGACAAGTTCCTAAAAAGACAATTGATACACCATGTATACAAATGCAACCGTCGTCGAAATTCTATTGTCATTGATAGTGTTCAAATTTCTTTCGTATAAACTTAAACTTTCTAACTTTCAAAGATTGCATTAATAACATAACTGGCAGATTTAGCTTGTAAGGTATATAACAGACAATGGCACTATTCTGTCATCAGGAAGTTTTTATGTTAAATTTACATAATGGACAAGTAAGAATACTGATGTTCTAGCAAACTTTACCTTAGATTTTCCCCAGCCCGAGAAACCGTATTATACTGAAGTACGAGTACTGAAAATAGCAGGGTTGAACTTGCCTGTCAAAGCAGTATTGTCTCGGTTGCCATCATACAAGGTTTACTCTAAGGTAAGTGGCTTCATCTAGTCTTTACATTTTTTTGACTTGTCGTGTAAAGATGTCTGCTAATCTCAGTAGAAGTTAGTAAATTGAACTTTAATTAACGAATTGACTGAGATTTTTCGTCTGAAGAGAAGGGTGCTACCGCTGCTTTTACCGCAAACCTTAAAGTTAGAGTTTTGTATTTTTTGCAACAAAAGCTCTGATGAGTTTCATAGGACTTGTGGAAAAGCTCTACAGAAATTTAGCTCACACTAGCAAGAATTTAGCCTAAGTAAAAGCAAAATGAGCACAACTCCTATAGGTAGCTACAAGTTTTTCCAGAAACTACACCCGCTATCTCTACTAGCACAATTAACCAGTCGCCGTGCTACAGGCTGCTTACAAGTATTTACAGAACCGATTTCTTGGTCAATCTATCTAGAGGACGGTAAACTAGTTTATGCCTCTTCGGATAAAATGTTTGAACGGCTTGAGAATGTCTTAGGGCGCTTAAGTCAGGAAACACAGACACTCAACAGTACAGTTCTTATGCAGGTAAGACTGATATTTGAGCAAAACCGAGAGAATCAGTCAATACCACAACTCGATTATCAAGCTATTTGCTGGTTAGTCAATGAAGAATATATCACCCCTGCGCAAGCAGCAGTCGTGATAGACGAATTAGCGAAAGAAGTGCTGGAGTCATTTCTTGCAATCAAACAAGGAAGTTATGAATTTAAGAGTGAAACTTTCTTAGATGAACTACCAAAGTTTTGTCGTTTGGACTTGCGATTACTTGTAGAACATTGTCAAAAGCAGTTACGGAATCGGCAACAGACCGAATCAACGGTTGCCGAGCAAGTTACCCCCCAATTTCTGCCAAGCAGCAAGGTTTCGTCAACGCAGCAGAATTCTCAAGTCAAACTAGGGGAACAATTGCCAAAATCGAATATTGATACTTCTCATCTTAACAGTAACAAAGGTCTCCACCAAAGCGTTGGTAAAAACACATATACAGTTGCCTGCATAGATGACAGTCCAACAGTGTTAAATTCTATCAAACACTTTTTGGATGAAAGTACATTTTCAGTTGTGATGATCAACGATCCGGTAAAAGCTTTGATGCAAATTCTCCGCAGCAAGCCCGATTTAATATTACTAGACGTAGAAATGCCAAATTTAGATGGTTATGAGCTATGTTCTTTGTTGCGAAGGCATTCAGCTTTTAAGAATATCCCGATTGTTATGGTGACTGGTAGAACAGGATTTATAGACAGGGCAAAGGCAAAAATGGTCAGAGCGTCAGGCTATTTGACTAAGCCTTTTTCCCAATCGGACTTGTTGAAAATGGTGTTTAAACATATTGGAAATTGAGGGAAAGAAGAAAAGAACAAAGAACGCAGTTTAATAAAGTACATTTAGTTATATAGGAGATGCAGGGGTGAGTATTACTTTGGTTGGCACAATTCTGATTGTTGAAGATTCTCCCAGTGAATTGCAACTGATGAGCCATTATCTAGAAGAGAGTGGTTATAACGTTATTCAAGCGACTGGGGCAAAAGAAGCTCTAGAAAAAGCACAATCACAAAACCCAGATGTGATCGTAACTGATGTGGTTATGCCAGGAATGAGCGGTTTTGAGCTATGTCGTTCTCTCAAGAGAAATCCGGCGACTCAAAAAGTGCCGATTGTGATTTGCAGTTCAAAAAATCAGGAGATTGATCGCTTGTGGGCAATGAGACAAGGCGCTGATGCGTATGTTACCAAGCCTTACACCCGCGATCAGCTCCTACGAGCTATTAAATCTGTGGTGATTTGAATCGAATGAATAGTTCAAAACTGGCGTCTTTAAAACAAAATCAAAATAGCTTGGGGGATGGTTATCTCAAGTTTCAACTCAATAGACATACATCTGCCACCTTACCAATGAGGCACACGCAAGAAGCTGTTGTTGTGCCGGTTGAGACTATATCATCCATGCCAAATATGCCCGGCTGTATCCTAGGATTGATGAACTGGCGGAGCCGTATCGTTTGGGCAGTCGATTTGCCAAAGATGTTGAATCTTGAATATTTAGATAGTAGGCAACGCCTGTATAACGTTATCATTATTCGGGTGGATTCAGTACTTCTAGGCTTGGTTGTACAAGAGATACAAGGTACGACTAAGTTTATGCCTGAGGATATTCGCTCTCCTGTGGGACAAGTCGCATCGAGTTTAATCCCCTATCTACGCGGTTGCGTTGTTCAACGAAAAGAAATATTGCTTGTATTAGATGCACAAGCGATTGTGCAGTCTTCTATTCTCCGCAGTGATTAGGGTGTACTCCAAAGAAAAACTTATTTTTCGTGTTTTCATTCACCACCTCAGGAGAATGCCTTTATGTTTAATAAAACTGATCCTGCTAAAAGTATTGATGATCAAAATGACTCATCTCTATCTGAATTTACAAATAATAATGTCGTAAAACTGCCTGACGAGGCGAGTACTGGCACTGTTCCTAATAATCAGGCAAATCGTGCATCTACAACTTTGAAGCGACTAAAGTTAAGTACCAAAGCTACATTACTCGCGATCGCTCTGGGGACAGTACCAGTTTTGGCAATTGGAATACTTGCGTACTTAGTTGCTAGTAATTCCTTAACCAATAAAGTTTCCCAACTTCAACAAGCCGAAGCCAAAGGTCTGGCAGACAAAGTAAACCGTTTCATGATAGAACGGTACAACGATATTCAACTCATATCTAGTTTACCAATTATCACAAATTCGCAAAGTGATGCTTTTTCTCAAAAGGAAAAGCAGGCATTGCTCAATAAGTTTGTTGATACTTATAAAGTATATGACAGCATTGCAGTACTCAACTTAAACGGCGATGTCGTTGCCCAATCCCAAGGAGATCCAATTTCTAATCAAAGCAGTAGTAATTATTTTCAAAGAGTCAAACAGGACGATCGCCCTTACATCAGTCAACCAGAAGTAATAAGTAATACAGGGGCTTATAGCATTAATATTGCAGCGCCTGTGAAAAATACCGCAGGAAAGACGCTTGCTATAGTGAGAGCTAGGATGCCCGCAAAAACTCTAGACCAGGTGGTCAAGAATTATGCAGAATCAGGGCATAAATACTATTTGATTGATGGGTCGGGAAAATTTTTCTTAGCGACGGACAGAAAACATATAGGTAGAAATGCTAAACGAGATTTTCCTGGTTTAGCTCAACAGCAAGCACAAACAAAAGACGATACTTTTATTACTGTTAATCAAACTGAAAAACAAGAGCAACTTGTCAGCTACACATCCATAACCCCAGAAGGATTGCCAACTTTGAACTGGCAATCCATTCTGGCTACAGATACAGCGATCGCATTTGAGCCCACAAGACAACTGTTGCTAACAGTAGCGGTAGGGGCAGGATTGACAGGATTAATTGTGGCTTTGATTGCAGTGTGGTTAGCCAAACGTACCACAGAACCAATTGCGAAAGCGACCGCAGCAGTGGCAAAACTTGGCAAGGGAGAACTCGATACCCGTTTGGAGGTGCACTCAGAAGACGAATTTGGCGTTTTGAGTGCCAACATCAACCAAATGGCGTCGCAACTCCAAACCCTCGTTCAACAACAAGAACTAGACACCCAAAGGGCAAAGGTACTCGCAGATATTACCCTGCAAACTCGTAGAAGCCTGAAAGTCGAAGACATTTACAAAACTGCTGTCAGAGAAGTTCGTCAGGCGATGAAAACAGACAGGGTTGTCATTTATAAATTTAATCTAGAAACCCTAGATGGAGATGTCGTCGCTGAATCAGTTACGGCTGGGCTACCAAGGATGTTGGGAGTGCAAATCGACGATCCCTGTTTTCGAGAACGCCATGTAGAAACTTATAAAGATGGTCGAGTACGGGCAATATCCAATATCTATCAAGATCCTAATCTCAGCAATGCAGCTTGTTACATCAAAATGTTGGAGAAATTTGCTGTTAAGGCAAATTTGGTAGCACCAATTATTATCGGTGGGGAGCTGGTGGGCTTGATGATTGCTCATCATTGTGACAGCCCTCGGAATTGGCAACAAGCTGAAATAGATTTGTTTAAACAACTGGCGATTCAAGTGGGCTATGCCCTAGAGCAAGCACAGCTTCTTGAGGAGGTCGAAAAAGCAAGGGCGATCGCCGAAAAAGTTTCACAAGACGAACGCCAACAGAAAGAAGCCCTACAAATGCAACTTTTGGAACTCCTTTCTGAGGTAGAAGGTGCAGCCGCGGGTGACTTAACAGTACGTGCAGAAGTCACGGCGGGAGAAATTGGCACAGTAGCCGACTTTTTCAACTCGATTGTTGAAAGTTTGCGCGATATCGTCACTCAAGTTAAGGAAACCGCTACCTCTGTGAATGAGGCTATAGGCTCGAACGAAGGCGCTATCCGTGAACTCACAGAGTCAGCACTCGCTCAAGCAGCAGAAATCAACAACACTCTTGATGCTGTTGACGACATGGCTCAATCGATCCAACAAGTCGCCGCCAGCGCCCAGCAAGCAGCCTCAGTTGCCAATACCGCCGCCCAAACTGCCAAAAAGAGTGGCATGGCAATGGATATGACGGTGCAAAACATCTTGCATTTGCGAGAAACAGTCGGCGAAACCGCCAAGAAAGTCAAGCGTTTAGGAGAATCGACGCAACAAATTTCGCGTGTGGTGGCATTGATTAATCAGATTTCTATGCAAACCAACTTACTCGCCATCAACGCTGGTATTGAAGCCGCACGTGCAGGTGAGGAAGGTCAAGGTTTTGCAGTCGTCGCTGAGGAAGTTGGGGAACTGGCAGCCCGAAGTGCGGCGGCGACCAAAGAAATTGAACAAATTGTGGAAAATATCCAACGCGAAACAACAGAAGTTGTGCAAGCGATGGAACTAGGAACCACTCAGGTTGTCGAAGGAACGCGGATTGTTGAAGATGCCAAGCAAAATCTCGGGCAGATATTAGAGATTTCGCGCCAGATTGACTTGTTGGTGCAGTCGATTTCAATCGCCACAGCATCGCAGGCTCAAACATCGCAAACAGTCAGTTCTTTAATGAAAGACATTGCTGCTTCCTCGCAGCGCACAAGCGATTCTTCCAAGAAGGTTTCCAAGTCTTTGCAACAAACTGTGGAGATTTCGCAGCAATTGCAAGCGACTGTCGGTACATTCAAGGTGAATTAGTTATTGGTCGTTTGTCCTTTGTCATTCTCGGTGACCAATGACTAATGCTAATGACTAATAACTAATGACTAATGACTGATAGCAAATATTATGTCACAGGACAAAGAATTAGAAATCCAGATGCAGTTTCTGGAGGAAGCGACTGATTACCTCAATACCCTGGAAGGGGTATTGCTGGAACTTAACACCAACAATCGCATCTCTCTAGAAAAAATCAACGCCGCACTCCGAGCTGCCCACTCAATTAAAGGTGGCGCAGGCATGATGGGATTTCGCGCCCTGAGTGATTTGGCTCACCGTTTGGAAGATTCGTTTAAAGTTTTAAAAACTAGAAAAAATTCTTTAGAAATTGATACAGAATTGCAAAGTTTATTGCTATCTGGAGTAGATTGGCTACGTCAGATAGTGGAATTGCTATCAGAAGGGAATAGTGTAGATGAGCAGTGGTTATCGACTTTCTGTTATCCAGTTTTTGAAGAACTCCATGCGCGTTTGGGCGACCCATCCCCTGAAGATGCAGCAAGTATGCTGTCTCCAGAAGATGGGCAAGATATCATCCCTTTGCTGTTTGAAACAGAGGTAGAAGGGTGTTTGCAACGCCTAGAATCTGTGTTGGCAGATAGCGCCCAGCCCTGTTTGAAAGAAGAAGTTGCGATTATGGCAGCTGAGTTGGGTGGTTTGGGTGAAATGCTGCAGTTGCCAGCTTTTACTCAACTTTGCGAATCAGTGGCAAACCACTTGGAAGCAGGTGATCCCTGGCAGATAGAAACAATTGCCCGTGCTGCTTTGGAAGCATGGCGGCGATCGCAAGCTTTGGTAATCACACATCAACTCGATAGGTTACCGACAGCAATTGAACTGGAGGATTTGGCACATGAAGCCGCAGCATATACTCCAATAGAACTGCTAGAAGCACAAGCAGCACCCACGCTAGACCCAGAAACAGAAGTTGCACCAGATATTCTGCTACCAGAAGAAACTGACGAAAGTTGGCTGGATCGTGAAATCATTGCAGCTGATTTTGAAGCCTTAGAGGCAGCTTTCGCTGAGGAGAGTAACGCTGAAGTTGAAGTGCAACCAGAAACAGTTGTTGCTCAAGAAATTCCGGCAACAAATTACAAATTTGTTGAACGTAAAGTCGAACAAACTGTTGGTAGCAATAAGAGTGAATCTCAAGAAAATACAGTCCGAGTTCCTAGTAAGCAACTCGAGCAAATTAATGATTTGTTTGGGGAACTCATTATTCAGCGAAACGGATTGAATTTGCAACTTGAGAGGTTACGCAAACTTATTCGCAATTTGAACCAGCGAGTGCAAAGTCTGGATCGAGAAAATCAGCAATTACGTACAGCTTACGACAGAATAGCAACTGGTGGCGTGCAGCCAACTGGTGTTCCATTGCTGGCGTTGCCACCGAGTGACAAAGTGGAGCATATTATAGCATTTGACGATGGCAACCAGACACAAGGCGGGTTTGATTCCTTAGAAATGGATAGCTATAACGAATTAAACTTGCTCTCTCAGGAAGTCATGGAAACTATCGTTCAGGTGCAAGAAGTCACCACTGATATTCAACTCAGTATTGACGATACTGACCAATTTGCCCGCAAACTCACCAAAACATCCAAGCAGTTGCAAAGAAAGCTGACTCAAGTACGGATGCGTCCACTGTCCGATATTGTTGACCGCTTTCCAAGGGCTTTGCGCGACCTGTCTGTAGAGTACGGCAAAAATGTGCAACTGAAAATCGAGGGTGCTGGTATCTTAATTGAACGTAGCATCTTAGAGGCTTTAAATGAGCCTTTGATGCATATGTTACGAAATGCCTTCGACCACGGGATCGAAGACCCAGCAACACGCCTAGCCTGCGGTAAGTCAGAGCAAGGATTGATTGAGATTAAAGCCACGCATCAAGGTAATCGCACGATTATTACCCTCAAAGATGATGGACGCGGAATTGCGTTAGATAAAATCCGCGCCCGCGCTATAGCTATGGGGTTAGAACCAACTCTCATAGCGCAAGCTACCGATGAAGAACTGCTATCGCTGATTTTTGAGCCAGGATTTACCACCTCTGACCAAGTAACGGCATTATCCGGTCGCGGTGTCGGTATGGATGTGGTTCGCAGCAACTTGAAACAAGTGCGGGGAGATGTCAAAGTCGATACCGTAGCCGGAAAGGGCACGACTTATACGCTGTCAGTACCATTTACACTTTCAGTTGCAAGAGTGCTTTTGATAGAAAGCAATCGAATGCTTTTAGCATTTCCCACAGATGTGGTTTCAGAAATATTCTTGCTTGATAACGAACAGGTGTTTCCACTCGCTACCAGCGAAGTCCTCAATTGGCAAGGAAGCATGCTACCGTTGGTTCGCCTCGGTCGGCATTTGGAGTTTAATTGTCCCCGCTACGATAACCCGAACCAAGAAAGCCCCCCTGCAATCAATGCTGCAAGCGTAATCATAATCAACCAAGGCAATCAAGCAATAGCGGTGCAGGTAGACCGTTGTTGGGGTGAACAAGAAGTTGCGATCCGTCGAGTAGAAGGAAACATACCTCTGCCTAGTGGCTTCAGCAACTGTACGATTTTAGGTGATGGTCGGGTAGTACCACTGGTGAACGCCAACGAGTTACTCTATTGGATTACTACCAATGAGCGCACGCCTAGAACCAATCAACTACCATCAGCAAGGTTAAAGAACGTTTTCCTGACGCCAGCTGACGACAAACCTGTCGTGTCAATGAATGAGAAAGGCACAATCTTGATTGTAGATGACTCAATTAATGTCCGGCGCTTCTTAGCTTTAACTTTAGAAAAAGGAGGGTATCAAGTCGAACAAGCTAAAGATGGTCAAGATGCGCTAGATAAACTTCAAAATGGTTTGAGAGTTCAGGCTGTCATTTGTGATATTGAAATGCCTCGTGTTGATGGATATGGCTTTTTAGGTCGTATCAAATCAAATAATGATTTTAAAGATATACCGATTGCTATGCTGACCTCTCGTAGTAGCGATAAACATCGTCAACTGGCAATACAATTGGGTGCGAGAGCCTACTTCTCCAAACCTTACAATGAGCAAGAATTACTGAGAACTTTGGATGAAATCATTTTTCCTTTGGCAGAAGCCTCCAAAGGATAATATTGAAAGTGATGAGTTATGAGTTATGAGTTTTATACTCGTAACTCATGAATTTTGTACAAATTTTATTATGAATTGGTATTAAGCTGTTATACAAATAAACTTGTACATTAAACAAGATTGCATAAGTCCCTAGAACCCCACCCTAACCCTCCCCGTAAACAGGGAGGGAAAAAGATTTTTATTGCTTCCCGAAGCTTGCGGGGGGACTCTTAGGGGGTGCTTCTTTTTAATGAATGCAATAGGTCATTGACAAGGATTGGGCTGTTGCTCCTTAAGTGTTAACACTCAACATTTTTCTTTAAACTTCTTCAACTCAGCATTGCTGGCTCATTTTTCATGTCTTAGTCTAAAGTCCAGTAGTTTAAAATTTAAGAAAAAATTTTGAATTGACAGTTGGGATACAAGCCCCTGGCTGCGCGACATGGAAAACAAAAAAAAGCGCAGCATCCTTGCTTCAAGCCCCTGGATACGCGTCATGGGGTATTATTTTTGAATTTTGAATGAGCGAATTTTGAATTGTTTTGACCTCCACTCCAACGTTTATGCAATTTATGCCCGCATTATATTAATTTTTTTATTTTAATTTGGAAAAAAATCTAGAGAATTTGGCGTCTTCTAATCAAGCCGTGCAAATTTATGTATAAGCTATCCGGTCGATAGAAAGGTTTTGTGCCATGAGTAAACATTTTCTTCCTCCTCTTTCTCCAGATGATTTGCCTCCAAAGCCAACACTACTTGATGGGTTACTACTAAGACAACTAGAAGAGGCTACCGGCAAACACTTTTTCAAGGCTTGCGATTCCATAACTCGGGCTTTGTTGTCTAGTTGTCACTGGTATTTCCAGATAAACGCTGGTACTTTGATACTCGTTATTATCAGCTATGACATAGACAGTTACTGGCATATAGCGAAAGCTATTCCCCAAATGGTTGATAGCTTAAAGCTATTTTCCAATACTGCCAAAATCCGTTTTTGTCCTCCATCTGAGAAGGGTATACCGTGGGAAATGGGGATAGATGAAACGCCGGATGAAGAAGACGTGTTTTAACACATGGTTGCGCCTATTATCACATGGACGCTCATCGGTATATTGTCAAGGCGTTTCTTTTTAAAACGCCTTCCCTACTTCCAACAACCAGGGTAACTACACAAAGTGAGTTGGGTAATAAGACGTGTTTGGCGAAGCTGACTAAGACTAGCACACGATTGCTTAAGGAACTGGCGAGGCTGGGCGAGTACTACCTTTAACAGCAACTTGCTATTGTCTTGATATTTTTATTTTTATATGATAACCAAAGATTATGGTTTGGGAGGATGTCACTTGTGCTACAACTGGGAACAGATCAAACAATGCCAAGCTAACTACCAAAGGCGAACTGACTGCTGTACCAAGGAAAGTAACAAATCATCTTCTTTTCATTGGAAAACAGCTCAACAGAGTTTTATTTTTCAAGGATTGACGCTTGGTAGGATCGTACCAGGAAAAGCTCTAAATTACCAACTAAATTGGTATAATTATGCCAAGAAAAGAACAAGGATGGATCACTTTTCAAACCTCTGAGGAGGAGCGAAAAATTCTGGAACACATCTCAAAGCAGTCTCAGCGCACCAAAACAGAAATTTTGCGTGAACTCGTGCGTAGCCTGAACAACCAGTCTCCTCAACCGTCATCACTACCAACTCAACAGTATGAAACACAGGAGAGTAAAACTCCTGAGATAGAAGTTTTTAGTCCGAAGAAACGACTCAAAGTCAGCTCTCGTAATATTCTTAAGGGAATCGTTAAACGAGTTGTTACAGGAGCCGTTAATACTGAAATCACGCTGGAGATTGTTCATAAAGTTGAGCTAACCTCAATCATTACCAGAGTCTCAGCAGACGAGTTGGGTTTGTCTGAGGGTACAGAAGCTTACGCAGTGATCAAGTCCAACGATATTGTTATTGCTAAGGAGTAGAAAAAACTTAATTCAGAGTTATCAAGCGTTAAGAAAGTTTAACCACTATAGTTGGTCTTTACTACAAATTCTACAAAAGCCCTCACCCCTAACTGCTGTGCCAACTTGGGACAGCACTTAGGGGTGAGGTACTTTGGAATTATCAAACTTTTACTAAGCTTCGACTTTTACACCTCTCCAGAAGGCGACATAGCCCTCAATCTGCTTTGCCTTCTCCTTTGGATCAGGATAGTACCAAGCAGCATCTTTGTTAACTTGTCCATCTACTTCAATACTGTAGTAACTGGCAAGACCTTTCCAAGGACAAGTTGTGTGAGTGTCGCTTTCCTTAAAGTACTGCTTGTTAACTGAGTCAGGGGGAAAGTAATGATTGTTTTCCACAACTACGGTGTTATCGCTTTCGGCTAACACAGTACCATTCCAAATTGCTTTCGGCATATGTGATCAATGCTAATAACGCTACACATAACATTATGATTCCTCGGGCAGACATCTTGCCCATGCATCAAATGGCTGCACGTAGGAAATTCTTTATTAATAAAAATTCAAGGCATTTTGGATTGACATTGGAAGATTTTAAGATCACTTGTCAATTGCTCTAGGTAGTGCTAGACAGAAATAATTGTCTGTTAAGGTTGAGAAACTGGTTACGGAAAGTATTTTGGAAGCCAGTGTTGTTTACTCGTGTTGTGTGGGACTGGTAAATTTGACTGTATACAACTGTAGATAATTAGTAAAATTAGATACAATTGCAATTCTACAAAATGCGTTCTTCTGCCAAGACAAACTAAATAGCCGGACAGCTAGGTAATTGCGATCGCATTCTGGCACTACGCATTGGCGCAGATCGCTCTTTGAATGGTAGTGATGCCACCTGTTGTGGGTCGATAGTGTTTGAATTCATCCGTCCTCCTTGTGCCAACTAGTAACACAGGTGAGGTTATGAGCATTTTGATACGTTCGATTTTGGTGCAATAGTCGTCATCTCTTTGCCGCACTCAGCAATTTACGCCCCCAGTAAGTTGGGGGCTATTTGTTTGGGTTACTGCCTTTATCCCGCAGAACTCCTTCAAGTGCGTTAGCCGAAGACTTACAGCGCTTTTCAAGTAAATAAACTACGGGGTAGGGGCTTTCGTCTAGCCGTGCCGCGATTTGAATCGCGAAAGTCGGCTGGTGAGAATTCATGAAGAAGAACCGGGTAAAAAGTATGTGTTCAAATTAGAGAACCCATAGTTACTACTTACCTGTCTGCGTTTGCTTAAGATTGATTATGATGTAAATCAGGCACAATGCCTTTTTTGCAACACACTGACCTATGCCTGAGAATCCCAATTTAGAACAAGCGCTGAAATATTACTTTGGCTACGACAGCTTCCGCCTCGGACAGCGGCAAATTATCGAACAAGCGCTACAAAATCGGGATTTAATGATTGTTATGCCCACAGGGGGCGGAAAGTCTTTGTGCTTTCAGCTACCAGCATTGCTAAAAAAAGGTTTAACCGTGGTGGTGTCACCGCTGATCGCTTTGATGCAAGACCAGGTGGAATCACTGCGAGATAATGGAATTGCCGCAACATTTCTTAATAGCAGTCTGAACGCATATAAAGTGCGATCGCGCGAAGAATACATCCTCAGCGGTAAAGTGAAACTGCTGTACGTCGCGCCAGAACGCCTACTGAGTGACAGATTTCTCCCGTTTCTCGACTTAGTTCATCATCAAGTTGGCATTTCCGCCTTTGCTATTGACGAAGCACACTGTGTTTCTGAATGGGGACACGACTTTCGTCCAGAGTATCGCCAACTGAAGTTACTGCGGAAACGCTACCCAGACATTCCCGTTCTTGCCTTGACCGCCACAGCAACCGATCGCGTCCGTACTGATATTATCCAACAACTGGGGCTGAAACAACCCAGCATCCATCTTTCCAGCTTCAACCGCCACAACCTTTACTATGAAGTCCGTTCCAAAACCAAGTATGCTTACGCCGAAGTGTTGGAACTCATCCGGGAAACAGAAGGTTCAGGAATTATCTATTGCTTGACGCGCAAAAAAGTTGATGAAATCACTCTGAAACTGCAACACGATAAAATTTCAGTCTTGCCTTATCATGCCGGATTAACTGATGAAGAACGCAGCAAAAATCAAACTCGGTTTATTCGGGATGATGTGCGTGTTATGGTGGCAACAATTGCCTTTGGCATGGGAATTAACAAACCGGATGTCCGATTTGTCATTCACTTTGATATCTCCCGTAATTTAGAAAGTTATTATCAGGAATCAGGTAGAGCAGGGCGAGACGGAGAACCATCTCGCTGTATACTCTTCTACAGTTACAGTGATGTCAAAACAATTGAATTTCTGATCAACCAAAAACCAGATCCCCAAGAACAGTTGATTTCCAAACATCAACTGCGGCAAATGATAGACTACACCGAAGGAACCGACTGCCGACGTACAATTCAGTTAGGTTATTTTGGGGAACGTTTTGCAGGGAATTGTGGCAACTGTGACAACTGCCGTTATCCTAAACCAGTACAAGACTGGACCATTGAAGCCATGAAGTTTTTATCTTGCGTGGCTCGATGTAAAGAAAGATTTGGTATGGGTCATATTATAGATGTGTTGCGGGGAGGAAAAAGCCAAAAAATTACTCAATACGAACACGACAAACTTTCTACCCACGGCATTGGCAAAGATAAAACAGCAGATGAGTGGCGAATGCTGGGGCGTTCTCTGTTGCACCAAGGATTGCTAGAACAAAGCAGCGATGGTTACGCTGTACTAAAACTTAACGCCCTGAGTTGGGAAGTTATGCGGCGACAGCGAACAGTTTCGATTGCGGTTCCCGTAGCACAAAAGATAACTTGGGAAGAGGGGGATGAAAAAGCCGCCGAAGTGGAAATGCTATTGCAGAGGTTGCGAGCTTTACGCAAACAAATTGCAGACGCTCAATCTGTCCCACCGTACGTCATCTTTGCCGATTCTACCCTAAAATTAATGGCGCAGATCCAACCCCAAACCTTAAGGGAATTTAGTAAACTTTCTGGCATAGTTAGTCATAAAGTTTCCAACTATGGCGAAAAATTCCTTGCAGAAATTCGCGCTTATCGTCAAGAACAAGGTTTGTCAAATCAACAGGATAATTCCACACGTTTTCAGGACTTACCTTCAGAAACTGAATTATTGACTTTACAGTTACACCAACAAGGTTTTAGCGTTGCAGAAATTGCAGCAAAACGCAATCTTCGCCCGACAACAGTTATTCGTCATCTTTCCGATTTAATAGAGAAGAATCAGTCAGTAGATTTCAATCTGTTAGTTCCTGTAGAGAAGCAGCAGAAAATTTTGCAAGTCTTAGAAACTCTTGGCGATATTTCCCTGACCCCAATTAAAGAATATCTTGGGGATAGCTATAGCTTTGATGAAATTCGCCTCATACGGGGAAAATGGCGACGGGAAAGTAAGAAATAGGCCTCTTGCATAAGTAGAGTTCATCTACGTTCATCTGCGGTTAATTATTAGACCTCTTGCATAAGTAGATTCCATCTGTGTCCATCTGTGGTTAATTATTCTTTTTTTTGGAATGAATGCAAGA